>JAHEZB010000197.1 GCA_023251285.1 Chitinophagaceae bacterium
CTTGTGAAAAATAAATATCGGTGGAAGGATTCAGATTTTTAAATACATCTTTCGCTAATGCAGTATAATCAGAAAGTTTGAATCTGCCGGATTTTGATGCGGTAACAATTAATATTTTATTAAACATCATCTGCCCGGCACCCCACATCGCGTTCATCACTTTCTGCGCCTGTCCTGCATAATCTTTTTCAATTTTTGCAATTACCAGGTTGTGAAATACACCTTCAACTGGCATTTCCATATCAATAATTTCAGGAACCAAAGTCATTTTTATCGGCGCCAAAAAGATGCGTTCTGTAGCTTTTCCGAGCCATGCATCTTCCTGTGGCGGTATGCCGACAATCGTAGCAGGATAAACCGGATTTTTTTTATGAGTAATCGCTGTGATGTGAAATTTCGGATACCAGTCAGGCAAAGAATAATAACCGGTATGATCACCAAAAGGTCCTTCCCAAATTAATTGATCATCGGGATCTACATAACCTTCAATAATGAAATCTGCATCTGCCGGAACTTCTATATCCGGTTGAGTAATACACTTTACCAACTCTACTTTTTTCTTTCTCAAAAAACCTGCAAGCATGTATTCATCCACGTTTTCCGGCAAAGGTGCGGTAGCTGCATAAGCATAAACAGGATCGCCGCCAAGCGCAACCGCAACAGGCATCCGCCGATTTAATTTTTTATATTCATTAAAATGTTTTGCCGAAACTTTATGTTTGTGCCAATGCATCCCGGTGAGTTTTGGGCCAAAGATCTGCATGCGGTACATCCCAACATTTCGCGAATGATTGTTTGGATCTTTTGTATGAATAATGGGAAGCGTGACAAACGGGCCACCGTCTTTTGGCCAACAGGTTATCACAGGAAGTTTGGTTATATCCGGCTCTTTCATAATCACCTGCTGACATTCTCCTCTCCCACTCAACACTTTCGGCATCCAGCTTGCAAACTGACCGAGCTTCGGAAGTAATCGTAATTTATCCAGAATATTTTCTTTTGGAGAAGAAAGCAGTTGAAATAGATTTTCAATTTCTTTTGCAGTATCATTCAAATCATTTACCCCAAGCGCAAGGCACATTCTTTTTTCACTTCCATAAGCATTCATAAGAACAGGAAAATCGTAACCGCTATTTTCGAAAAGTAATGCCTTCCCTCCCCTGTCGCTTTTGCTGATTCGATCAGTAATTTCAGCCATTTCGAGTTTCGGATCTACATATTCTTTTATCCGAACGAGTTCGTTTTCTTTTTCAAGAACACGGATAAATTCTTGTAAATTTTTATAAGCCATAACAGCAAAGATACTTGAAGATTAATGATGGAAAAACAAGCGTCAACCTGCTTTTCAAACAGATTGATTGTTGCAGCGAACGAACAAATAAATCGATTTTGTATTTCTTATACGAAAAATCTTTTATGACTTTTAACTGTATATTTGACCTTCAAATGATTAAGAGAAAGATTTGTTTTATACTTACAGCTTTATTTTTAAGCTTTTACTCCCTTTCCTCATTTGCACAGGATTCTACAGTTTCCAGACCTGCTTTTGAAGGCATTCGCACCAAGGATAGCAAGCAACATTATTTAAAAGCTCCTGCGCTCATTATTCCTGCTACATTTTTGATTTATGGAGGATTAAAACCTGTTGTAAATGATATTTCAAAGTTAGACAACCAGATAATGGCTCAAGTTCAACAAAAGTATCCTCATTTCCACTCCAATGCATCAGACTACCTGATGTGGGTTCCATCTGCGACCGTCTATTTATTGGATGCTTTCAAAATAAAAACCGCTCATAGTTTTAAACAACATCTTATACTTGATGCCGGCTCCATTGCTATTACCGGCGCGCTGGGGTTCGGAATGAGAGTTATTTCGCGTAATATAAAAAGTTTCAATACAAATAATACAGACTTTCCCTCGGGTCATACAGCAAATGCTTTTCGTGGCGCCGAAATATTGCACCAGGAATTAAAAGATAAGCATCCTTTATTAAGTTATAGTGGTTATATCCTAGCAACATCCGTTGGTGTTTTAAGAATATATGGAAAGCAGCATTACTTCTCGCAAGTAGTTGCCGGCGCAGGTTTGGGAATCTTATCAACAAAAATTACCTATTGGATTTTTGATAAAATAAAAGATTCGAAACATTCAGGGGATAATGTTTCTATGTAATAGTTATTTGAGCAGCAAACAAACAAATAAACTCAAATCTTATCCTCTTCCAGGATGAATTTCCTCACGATATTCAACGCCATCACTGAAGTAACTTCTATATTTTTCTTACGTTCAAAACGTTGTTTTAATTTTTGAACAAATTGTTTTTCTTTATTTCCTACAGCAACCCACACGGTACCAACCGGCTTTTCAGCTGTTCCTCCATCCGGACCCATAATTCCGGAAACAGCAATTCCAAAATCCGTTTTCATTTGATTCAATAATCCCGACAACATTTCTTTTACCGTTTCTTCACTTACAGCTCCATACTTTTCAAGTGTTTCTTTTTTTACATTCAGCAGGCTTTCTTTAATCTCGTAAGAATAACTTACAATACTTCCTTGATAATAAGCAGACGAACCCGGAACAGAAGTAATAAGACTGGCAATCGCGCCGCCAGTGCAGCTTTCCGCAGTAGAAATTGTCTTTTTATTTTTGGATAAAATATTTCCCAACACTTCCTGCATGGTCTGGTCTTTATCTGTTACTATGTAATTTTTTACCAGTTCTTTTAACTGTTCAAATTGTTCATTGATCACTTTTTCAGTGTTCACTTTTTCAAAACCAGAAGTAGTAAGTCGCAACCTAACCATGCCATAATTTGGTAAATAAGCAAGCTTGATTTCTGACGGCAATTGCGCTTCAAAATCCTTAATCATTTCTGCAAGCGCCGATTCACCAATGCCTGCTGTAAGGATCGTTCTGTGATTAATTACCGGCAATTCAAATCTTTTTTCCAGCATCGGAATGACGTCTTCCATGATTCCCTGCATTTCATAAGGAACTCCCGGCATGCTGATAAAGATGGTTCCGTTTTTTTGAAAGACCATTCCCGGAGCCGAGCCTCTTTTATTCTGAATCACCTCACACACATCCGGAACTTCCGCTTGTTTTAGATTTACTTCGCTGATCGGCTTATGATATATTTTTTCAAAAAGAAATTTTACATTTTCCAAAGCGCCTTTATCAACAATCATTTTTCCATCAAAATATTTGCAAAGAAGTTGCTTGGTAATATCATCCGAAGTAGGACCGAGGCCGCCTGTAATGAGCACTACATCTGCATGTTGATTTTCACTTTCCAGGACTTTCCATATCTCATCTGCATCATCTCCCACAGCGATTCTCTTTGTAACTGCGATGCCTGCGCGATTTAATTGTTGGGCGATCCACGCACTGTTTGTATCTATCACTTGCCCGATCAATAATTCATCACCAATGGTAATTATAGAAGCGTTTATATTTTTCATGCGGCAAAATTAATCAGAAAGGTTTTCGAATTTCAAACTCTTTTATGAACAGAAACTTTTAGTTTTGAATGGTTATTTCTCATTATTTTAAAACCTCAAATTATTATCCTTGAAAAGATTATTCATTTTATTTCTATTGGTTTACGGATTCAGGACGGAAGCTCAGAAGATTGACCAGGTATTTAATACCGCTTTTAAAAAATTAGCGGAAGACCCAACTTTCAAACATGCTACCATCAGTCTTTATGTGATAAACAGAACAACCGGCAAAGCTGTAACAGAAGTGAATACAGACATTGGAGTGGCGCCTGCAAGTTGCCAAAAGGTGATCACCGCTTCTACCGCTTTTGAGTTGCTTGGGCACGATTATTCATATAAAACAACCCTTGCCTATACAGGAAACATTGTAAACGGAGTTTTGAATGGCGATCTTATTATCAAAGGCAGCGGAGATCCAACTTTGGGAAGCTGGCGTTATGATCAGAGCAAAGAAGAAAACATTATCAAAGATTTTAAAGATGCGGTATCAAGGTTAGGAATACAGAAAATCAACGGTCATGTATATGCAGATGAAAGTTTGTGGGATGCGGAAGCAACGCCGAACGGCTGGGTTTGGCAGGATATAGGGAACTATTATGGCGCCGGTGCAAGGGCGCTCAACTGGCGTGAAAATCAGTATGACCTTTATTTAAGATCAGGAAAGAATATCGGCGATCCGGTAGAAATTGCTGGTACAAGGCCTGCTTTTGTTGAAGGCCTCAATCTGAAATCAAAAGTAAAATCCGCTGCAAAAGGTACGGGGGATAATAATTATATTTATATGCCTTTGAACGATCAGTTTGGATATGTGAGAGGCACTACTCCTATTAATGAAAACCACTTTACCATTTCAGGGGCAATGCCTCATCCCGCTGTGCAACTGGCTTTGACGCTGGAAGCCGCGTTGAAAAATGAAAGTGTGGAAAAAGCAGCTGCCGATTATCGGCCGTCAAATAAGTTGGCTAATGCAAAAGTTTTTTACACGTATTCATCACCGGTTCTCGATAGTATTATTTTTCACTTCCTGCGTCGCAGCATTAATTTATACGGCGAAGCATTGCTCCAAACGATGGCTTATAATTTTACAAAAAATGGCAACACGGATAGTGGTGTGAGTGTTATTCAGAATTTTTGGAAAGATAAAGGCATCGAGCCTTATGCAATCAATATTGTGGATGGCAGCGGCCTCTCTCCTACCAATCGGGTTACCACAAAGGCGTTGGTGACTGTGATGGAATATGCGAGAAAACAAACATGGTTCCCGTCTTTTTACGATGCACTACCAACCATCAGCAGTATTAAAATGAAAAGTGGTTCTATAAATGGAGTAATTTCTTATACCGGTTTTATAAAAGGAAAAGACAATAATCAATATACTTTTTCATTTGTGATAAATAATTATGACGGCAGCGGTAACGAAGTGAGGAAAAAAATGTGGAAATTATTGGGAATTCTTTAAGGACCGAATCAAGCTTGAAGGTTGAATTTTCTACATGCTCAGGACACTTGACTTCCGCTGCCCGAACGAAGCGTTCCGACCCTGCAACACGGTTAGGACGCTTGTCTGCCGCTGAACGATAAAATCCGCATTCTGAAACGTTCGGGCCGCTGCCGTTTCCAGCTGTTCTTCTTTACCATTGGCATACCTCTTGTAATATTTTTTCAAAAATACTTTTATGAAAAATGACCCTAAAAATCAGTCATCTGATGACAATGAAAAAGCAAAGAATCAACAGGATTCTGACAACACAGACGATGCAGTAGAAGAAGATGGCACTCCGGTTTTGGAAGAAGAAGATCTCGAGGAAAATGGCATTGAGGAGGATGAAGTGGAAGATATTGAATGGGATGAGCCGAAAAGCAAGTGATGATCTTCTTTATTTTTCGACCAACAAATAAAACAACAATTTGTTTTATTTGTTGGTATTCTAGGATTCAGAAACTACCAAATTTATTTTTTATTTTCTAAAATCAGGCCGCAATGGGATACTTATCCACATATTTTGTTCCTCTTTTAATCACTGCAAACATTCTGAGAATAAG
>JAHEZB010000198.1 GCA_023251285.1 Chitinophagaceae bacterium
AAAAATCCGAAAGTTAATAAAGCCAAGCCCGCAACGATAGATAATACTCCCGGATAATCTATTGATTTATCGGATTCTTCATCCCGGCTTTCCGGAACTTTTCGCCACAGGATTATTAATGAAATGATGCCTGGCGGAATATTAATAAAAAAGATTACCCGCCATAATCCTGCATCCGCCAAAGCTCCGCCAAGTATGGGGCCGCCAACAGTTACCATGGTAGTGATAGCAGACCAGGTACCTATTGCTTTGCCTCTTTCACTTTTATCGAGTGATGCGGTAATGATGGAAAGGCTACCGGGTATCAACAACCCTCCGCCAATACCTTGCAGGGCTCTGAATGCAATTAAATATCCAACCGTTGGTGCCAGGCCACTTGCTGCAGAGCCAAGCATAAAAAGACCGATGCCAATAATGAATATTTTTTTCCTTCCTAATTTATCGCCTAATGAGCCGCCCGGTAAAATAAGCGCAGCGAGCATCAGTAAATATGAATTTAATAACCAGAACAAATCAGTTCCTGTTGCCTGCAGGTCTTTTTGTAGAGCAGGCAATACAACATTTAATGCGGTGCCATCAATAAAAGCTATGGCAGAAGCGAGTATGGCCGATGCCATGATCCATTTTCCTACCGTGCTTTTAAGAGTAATGGGCGGCATTGCACAGAATGTTTATTTGAATAAAGTACAATTTAACTGATCCAATCGATAATTATTTAATTGTAAAAGAATTGCGAGGTAAGTCCTTGGAAATTATGAACTCGAAATATTTTCCTACACGTTTTGTAGTGCATGATCAGGAGAAAAAGTGATAAGTAAAACAGTAACCGAAAAACTGCCTTATCTTTATTAGCAGCGATTACTAAGATAGTTTAACGAACCATAATATTTAGAATATTTTTGCACTGATGTTTAAAGAAACTTTAAAGTTTTGCCTTCTATGAGCAATACAGTACTAATTTCAGAGGATGATTTGCAGTTCACGGTTTTTCTTGAGCAAAGAAATCAGCGATCTCTGGATTATTTCTATGATAAATACTCGGCTGCTTTATACGGTGCCATATACCGGATAATCAATGACACGCATTTAGCTGAAGAATGTTTAACAACAACTTTTGTAAAAGCGTGGAACGAAATAGAAACTTTTCGTGGCGAACGCAGTTCGTTGTTCAAATGGTTATTACATATTGCGCGACAATCGGCTTTTGAGGTCGTAACACGGGAAAGGGAAAGAAACCCGGCAGCTTATAATTACGTAAATGGGCGCGACCTACGTCATTCGGCTTTTGAACTTGTATATCACAAGGGATTAAATATCATACAGGCAGCTGAATTATCAGGCATCACAATTATAGAACTCAAAAACAATTTGAGAAGGGATCTGCAAAATATGAAAATAAAAAGGTAAAAACATGACCACCAGGGAATATATTGAGTCAGGAATTTTAGAAAGTTATGTAATGGGAGTGGCGAGCGATATTGAGCGGGAAGAAGTGGAAATAATGGCAGCGGGTAATGCCGATATCCGCCAGGAAATAGACGCGATCAGCGATGCTCTCGAAAAATATGCCGTGGCGCATGCTATTGAACCAAGTCGGACAGTTAAGCCACTTTTAATGGCAACGATAGACTATTTTGAACGTATAAAAAGCGGCGAGCCCATTTCTTATCCACCGGAGCTTCATGAAAATTCGAAGCCGGAAGATTATTTTAGCTGGTTAAACCGGCCCGATTTTAATTTTTCCGGTTCAGATGAGAATGACCTTTTTGCAAAAATTATTGGTTACACGCCACAGATGATTACGGCAATACTTTGGATGAAACAAGAAACGCCCAGGGAGATACATCACAATGAACATGAAAGATTTTTAATTTTAGAAGGGAATTGTGATATCATTATTGGCGATAAAAGCCACCACCTTGTTCCCGGTGATTATTTTGCCATTCCACTTCACGAATACCACCAGGTAAAAGTTACCTCTTTCATTGCTTGCAAGGCCATCTTACAGCGGGTTGCAGCGTAAATAGCTGAGTCCAAAATAATAGCTGATCCGGCATCCGCTCAGCTCAATCGCAATTTCCCGGAAGTCAGCAGGCAAACTGCGTATAAAGATCGCTCTTAAAATTAAATCGTTACTGCACTAATGACGAAAGAGCGCAGATAGTGAAATAAGAAAACAGGTATCTGAAATAAAGAAAGCCCGCATCACTGCAGGCTTAAAATTTTTTTAATTCCAGGGTTGATGTTTACATTAGGATGGGGATGCTGTTGCTTTTTACAGGTTATTCCCAGGTATTGGATAAAAGAAATAAGAAGTTGACCGATACCAGATTTTAATAATTTTTCTATTGGATAATTGGATAATGGTACTTTTCTAAGGATTTGGATTTAGGATTAATGCTTGCCGAACATCAATCAACTTCTGGTGCAAAGATATACCGGTGTTGGCCGCTCTGCAAGAGCAGTATCGCTCATTTATTCAGCTACTGAATTTACTGCGATTTTCGTAGAAGTACGAGTGCCGGTCTCGAGAAAACTACGAATATCTCCTGCTATTTTTTATTTATTCCATGGTCGTTTCCTCACCGACCATGGGACCAGTGAGCCTTATTCCATGGTCGGTGTCCTCACCGACCAGTCCAATAAACTTCGTAAGAATTACGATGTACGGCATAATTAAAATGAGGTGAAAGAATTTTTTATTCCAAGGTCGGTGTCCTCACCCACCATGGGACCAATGATCCTTTCAGTAAGCAAAGGAATAAGGCGATTTCTTCTTTATGTTCACTATAAAATCCTTTTTCAACAATAATATGCATCTCCTATAGTCCCTGATTGGTAAGCACTCTAAACTGGCATTCCATGATAGAAAGACCAGCAATAGCAGAAATATAAAAATTAACCAGCTAAGTGTGCATTGCCTGTAGGATCATTCCGGTCATCATGCTCTGAGCCGGTTTTGTCGCCGTTCTTAATGGAACCAACCTTTTTGCTTTTTGCCTTGCTGGCTGCTTTCGATTTTTTGTGCTGTTCTATTTTATCGTTTTTGTCGCCTGCCTTCTTATCCTGATTTTTTTCTGCCATAATAGATTATTTTAAAAAATGAATAAGGCTTTTAAACACCGGCTTTTATTTTTGGGCCGTTCTGCCATGAAACCCTTCCGGGAATTATGTTCCTTGAAAACACAAGGTCAACAAATATGCCAATAGATGTTTTTTCCCCTCTATGGTCGATGTCATCACCGACCAGTCCGTGGCAAATCAAAATTCATTCATAATATTTGTTCTATTCCATGGCCGGAGATGGTCGGTGACGACACCGCCACGGGATCAGAGAGAACGTCGGTGATGATAGCGACCACGGCGTAAATAATTAAAGTACCTGTATAATTTGTCCGGTAAGCCGCCAGTCATTATTTACCTTTTCAACCATGCGCACTTCAAAGGTATTACTAACAACACCTGAAGGCGTCGTTGACGTTTCATTATGAGTCACCAGGGCATTGTTACCATGAATACTCATGATATAGTTTGAGTTTTTAGAGGTTCCGCCTTTACCCATATTTTCTTTTGCTGCATGCGCTATTTTATCAGCAGGAACAGAAAATGTTTTGCCATCAGCGGTTATGATAATTACCGTGCTAAACGGCTCAATCTTCCAGCAGGCAGCATGGTCCGTAGAATCACCGGAACGCCAGGTAGATGATTCTTTTTCCAACAATTTTACAATCTCAGTGGAATCATTCATTTGACAAAAACTGCTTTTCCCAACAATCAGGAGGAAGAAAAGGATATAACTGCTTTTCATATAATATTTGAGTATTAAAGATAGAAAAATATTGTTACCCCGAAGTTACTATTCCATGGTCGGTGTCCTTTAGATTCCAGTTGACAGAAAATTTATTCTGCGGACGCAGGGAGACGGCACAAAAAGAAAAGTACAGGCAATGAAAAAACTAATTCATAAGTTTGATATTCAAATAAACGACTTAGGATTGCACGTCTGATTCTCTACAGCTTGTAAAAGGTTAGCAGAATGTAAAATTTCAAAAAAACCAACTATGCGTTTTTTCAGATTTTCCGTTATACTTGTCTTATTCTGTACAAAAAGTGCATTTGCCCAAACCTCCATTGACACCTCAATGGCGGTAAACATCGGAGGAATCAGGCAGTGGATAAACATATCTACAAAAGATACTTCAAAACCTCTATTACTGTTTTTAGGAGGCGGACCAGGCGAATCCTATATTGATGGCAAGGATTACTTTACCAAAAAACTGCAGGAATATTTCACCGTTGTCATTTGGGACCAACGGGAGTCGGGAAAAACACTTCAATTAAATCCATCACCGGTACCACTAACAGTAGAGAGGTTTACGCAAGACACCCACGAATTAATCAACTACCTGCTACAGCGTTTCCATCGCCCTAAGCTATATTTGGTTGGCTTTTCATGGGGAACCGTGTTGGGGTTAAAAATGGCTCACCAATACCCGAACGTTTTATATGCTTACGTCGCTGTAAGCCAGATGGTGTATCAGAATAAGAGTGAACAGCTATTGCTGCAAAGGTTGAAAGAACAGGCGGCAAAGTTAAAAAATCAAACCGCCATTCAGGAGTTGTCACTTGTCAAAATTCCTTTTGAAAACACAACTCAATTGTACTATCAACGTAAATGGTTGTTTCACTTCACCAATAACCCTGTACCCGATTCTGTATTGAAACAATATTTTTCAACATACCCTAAGTCACTGTTTGTGTTGGCGGGTGAGGCGTCTAAAATTAATTTCCCGGAAGAAGTTCCGTCTCTTCAATGTCCTGTTTATTTCTTTGTGGGGAGGAATGATTATCAAACAAATCACGAACTGACATATAACTATTACCAACAACTCAAAGCAAACAACAAGCATTTTTATTGGTTTGAGAAGTCAGCACATACCATTCCTTTTACTGAACCGGCTCTATTTCAGCAAATCATCATTGACACAGTTTTGCAGGAAACTTATAAATAAACGAACGCGCAATATGTGTATTTGTAAAAGCATGGCTTGACCAGCCGCAATTGTACAATAGGAATTCAGAATGAAAGAGCTTTACTTATTTACCGGCAGGCTATCAGAAAACAATTTACTGCTGGTCAATTTTAGCACGCATGGAATCAAGTTCGCTCAGCCTAGCCTGATTTTTTCCCAGGTCCGCTGTAAGCTGTCTGATCTTTCTATTCTGATCATCAAGATTATTACCCGCTTTTCTTGAGTTTTTTGCATCTTTCAGTGATCGTCTCGCTTCCTTTTTTGCCCTCCTCGCATCTTGTACGCTTCCGTTAGTAGCGTCGGAGGCTTTATCTGCAGATGATGAAGCGGTACTTTTCGCATCAGAGGTGGCTTTATCAGACTTACTGGTATATTTTGCCAGGTCATTCTGCGCCTTGTCAAGCCTCGCGGTAAGGTCTGCAATATTACTGGTTACCTTAGCATACTCTTTATTAAGCGCAGGAGTATCTGACGCGGTCTTATAGGTTTG
>JAHEZB010000199.1 GCA_023251285.1 Chitinophagaceae bacterium
TGCAAATTTTTCCGTAGCGGTCATTTGTTCAAAATCCAGTTGCTGATTCACCGTTAGAGGAGGAAGGCGGCTTTCACTTCCAAAGGCTGTATTGTCACCATCGTCGTCATCATTACCTTCATTATATATTTTTAAAAAACCATCAAATTTCAATACTTCGCCACTTGCGGTCAACTCATCATCTACTGTGCTTATTTTTATTTTTGCAGTGGTTTTTTCAAGAATCGCATCGCTCATCTGGCTGGCGATGGTTCGTTTCCAGATGAGTTCATAAAGCCTTGAGGTCTCCACATCATTGATCCTGCTTTCACTCATGTCTGTCGGCCGAATCGCCTCGTGCGCTTCCTGGGCGCTTTCATTCTTATTTTTAAAATTCCGCAACTGCAGATATTTTTCACCATAGTTTTTTAGTACCTCATTTTTTATCTGTTCTTTTGCTGTTGCGCTTAGGTTTACACTGTCTGTACGCATGTAGGTGATCTTTCCGCTTTCATATAGCTTTTGTGCAAGCAACATGGTTTTACTTACGCCGTAGCCCAATTTACGGCTTGCTTCCTGTTGCAAAGTAGAAGTAGTAAAAGGCGCTGCAGAAGTACGTTTTGCCGGTTTTACAATAATATCTTTAACTGAATAAGTAGCGTTTTTGCATCTCGACAGAAAATCTTCTGCGGCTTCAATAGTTCTTGTTCCTCCATCTTCTGCTTTAAAAGAAATTCTTTTTGCGGTTGCGTCGGTTGCAGCAAGAGAAGCTTCGATTTTAAAACTGCTTGTAGCAACAAATTGATTAATTTCTCTTTCGCGTTCTGCAATTAATTTTACGGCAACGCTTTGCACTCTTCCGGCGCTCAATCCGCCTTTCATTCCTATTTTCCGCCACAAAACCGGTGAAAGTTCAAAACCTACAAGCCTGTCCAAAACCCTTCTGGCCTGTTGGGAATTTACCAGGTTCATATCAATAAGACGCGGATTTTGAACCGCCGCATTTATGGCCGGCTTGGTTATTTCGTGAAAAACAATCCGTTTGGTAGTATTTACATCGAGGCCTAAAACCTGCGCCAGGTGCCAGCTGATGCTTTCTCCTTCACGATCCTCATCCGATGCAAGCCATACTGTATCTGCTTTTTTTGAAAGTTGCTTTAAATCCCGAACCACTTTTAGTTTATCATCGGGTATTTTATAGCGGGGGGTAAAATTGTTATTAATATCGATACCCATATCGTCTTTTTCAAGGTCACGAATATGTCCATAAGAACTCTTTACTTCGAAATCCTTTCCGAGAATTTTTTCTATTGTTTTTGCTTTTGCCGGAGATTCTACTATCAACAAATTTTTAGCCATAATATCTTTATTTTTTCCAATTCCACCTGATCTTATTTTCAGAATTTTCCAATATCCGAAATTTTTACTGAGGTTGCAATATTAGTTTAAAAATTAAAAATGAAATTTTAAATAGAAAATTTGTTTTGTAGAATGCGTTTTTTATCTTTGAACTCCCTCCAATGATAACATTTTCGTTTTTTTAATAACGCCAGGTTTCCACCTAAGTTGTTTAGAAAAAATATTAATAATTAATGTTGCTAACATATTTTTTATAAGAAGAAAGCGTTATATCTTTTGTTGAAAAAATATTTAGTATTAAAAGTGTGAAAATGAGAGTTGTAATGCTTGGTTCGGGAAACACTGCTACTGTATTGTGTCATGTCATTTCAAAAGCCGGGCATGAAATAGTACAAGTAGTTAGCCGCGATGAAGAACATGCAAAAATGCTTGCGGATTCATATTCTGCAGCTACTGCTTCGTTATCTGTTTCTCATTTTTCTGACGCAGACATTTATATAGTTGCGCTCCACGATGCCGCCCTCGACCATATTGAAAAAATTAGCGCTTTAAAAAACAAATTTGTAGTTCATACTGCCGGCGCGGTTTCTATCAATTCCCTTAAAGACTGCTCGCAAACATATGGGGTTTTATACCCCATGCAATCACTTTCAAAATACAGCAATCACATTCCTGAAATTCCTTTTTTAGTAGATGGAAACAACCAGGAGGCTTTGCACCGGGTTTTAGGATTTGCAAAAACATTGTCGAACAATGTTATAGAAGCAAATGATGAACAAAGATTAAACTATAATGTAGCGGCTGTTTTTATTAATAATTTCAGCAATCATTTATATGCGCTCGCAGAAATATTTTGTCAAAAACAAAGGTTGGATTTTAAAAATTTATTTCCGCTGATGGATGAAACTGTTCTTAGGGCAAAACAGGTTTCACCTTTCCTGACTCAAACCGGACCTGCAATGCGAGATGATATTTTTACATTGAACAGGCACCTGCAGGCGCTTGGCGCCAATCCGGAATTGAAATATCTGTATCTAAAACTTTCTGAAAGTATTATCAAACTGCATGGGAAGAGGTAAGCGATTTTTGTTTCCAAAGTGAAAGAAGAATTGCGCTTATTTCTTCGTTTGTTGTTTCACAAAAGAGGTGTGGCAATTGAATTCATTATTATATTGTCCAATTTTTTGTCTACACAATAAAAAAAACCGATGAAAATATTCCATCGGTCTTTTTAACGAGTTTCAATTAAAATCATTATATCTGCAAAGCTGCATTCATATTTCTTACTGCATCTGCACTTTTATTAAACTTCGCCTGTTCTTCGTCATTTAATTTAAAATCAATAATTTTTTCCCAGCCATTTTTTCCAACCACTACAGGCACGCCGATACAAATATCTTTTTGCCCATATTCACCATCAAGCATCACGCAGCAGGGAATTAATCTCTTTTCATCACGCACTATAGATTCCACTAAAAAAGCACCTGCTGCACCCGGAGCATACCATGCGCTGGTTCCTAAAAGTTTGGTTAGTGTAGCGCCACCAACCATGATATCCGCCGCTACTTTATTAAGCGTTTCTTCATCCAGCAAATTAGAAACAGGGGTTCCGTTGTACGTTGCCAATCTTGTCAAAGGGATCATGGTTGTATCTCCATGTCCTCCAATTACCACTGCCTGCAAATCCTGCGCAGAGCACTTCAAAGCTGTTGATAAAAAATATTTAAACCGTGCGCTGTCCAATGCTCCTCCCATTCCGATGATCCTGTTTTTCGGCAAGCCACTTGATTTTAAAGCCAGGTAAGTCATCGTATCCATCGGATTACTGATCATAATAATAATTGCATCCGGAGATTGGTCGAGAATTTTTGTAGTTACATCTTTCACAATACCTGCATTGATACCGATCAATTCTTCCCGCGTCATTCCCGGCTTGCGTGGAATGCCGGAAGTGATTACCACCACATTGCTTCCTGCGGTTTTAGAATAATCATTTGTGCTGCCAATGATTTTTGTATCGCTTCCCAGGAGGGTTGCACTTTGCATAAAATCCATTGCCTTTCCTTCGGTAATGCCTTCTTTGATGTCCAACATCACCAACTCTTCACACAGTTCTTTTCGTGCAATGTTGTCGGCACAGGTAGCGCCTACTGCACCGGCGCCTACTACAGTTACTTTCATTTTTTTATTTGTATTTATTTTGAAAAAAATTGTTACCGCTCAAAGGTAATTAAATGTTTGAAGGTTAAAGATTGAACATTGAAGGTCAGCTTTTATTCCATCGCCTTCCAAACATCTTCGAGATTGATTGGGCCGCTAAACGAGTTTACATACTTACCTTTTTTATCATACACCACCAGTTTTGGGTACATTTGAACTTCATAGTAAGGCAGAAAAAAATCTTTTCTATCCCAGGCCACAGTTATTTGTGGATAATCAGCCAGTTTAAACATTTTGTAAAAAGAGATCAGTTCGTTGTAAGGCAACCAAGTTACCATCAGGATTTGTGTGTTTTTAAAATGATCAATATTTTTCACCAATTCTCTTGTTTCATTTTGACAATGACCGCATTCAGGGCTGAAAATCATTAATAATGTTGGCTCATTTTTCTTCAAGTCTTTCTGTGTAAAAGCAGTGCTGTCGGGAGCTTTATAAACGGTAAAGTCAGGGAAAGAAGGATTCAGAACATAGGCAGGAGTTTTTTCTGCTGCTGCATTCGTTTGAGAAAATGCGGAATAACAAAAAAGAAATGCAGCAAGAATAAAAAGTAGTTTTTTCATCAGTAAATTTTTTATAAAACTAATAAAAAAGTAAACAGGTGAAAATGTAATGAGGATTTTAGGAATTTATTTGCATGCAGTTCTCTCACTTTATTTATTGGTAATTCAAATTTTAGCCTCCAATCGTTCCAACAAACGAAGTTTAAAGCCGGATTTGTAGTTTGATATAACGAATATAAGTAGTAATTGTTCGGTTTTTTGACATCGTAAAATTACTTTTTAGACAGTATATTCAATAGTGATAAAAATTAGCAGTTACGCTCTTGCGCACGGTAGTCAGTCACCCTATCTTTGCACCAGAAGTTGATTGATGTTCAACAAACATTGATCTAAAAGAAATCCAAATCCATTGAAAATATCGTATCCTTAATCCTTTGAAAGAGTCCGTGAGGACAGAAAACCTAAAAATCCGATATCAGTCAACTTCTTTTTTTTTTAATCCGATACCTGAGAAAAATATATATTCCGATGAAAACCTGCTGTAACAAGCGTTGAAATTTGAATCCTGAAAAACATTACCCCAGGCTAAAATTATTAAAGGGCTTCTGTATTAATCCACAGAAGCCTTTTTTTATGCCCGGCGGCATTTCTGCCAAACAAAGCATTGTTTCTTATTGAAGCTTTTAGAAAAAAGACGATTCTTCCTTTTACAATTCTGCCAAAATCGTCTCCGGTTTTACATCTCCTTCAAACGATTTTTTGAATTTTCCTTTTTTATCATACACAAAAATCGAGGGCAGGTTCCTTACTTTAAAAAATACCGGGAAGAAAAATTTTGTATCTCTTGCCATGGTGATTTGTGGGTAATCAGCAATTTTATAATGATGATAAAATGCAATCATTTCTTCCCACGGCAAATAAGTAACCATTACGATTTGAGTGTTTTTAAATTTATTAATATTCTTTGTCAACATTTCTGTTTCACGTTGGCAATGCTCACAATCAGGACTGAAAATGATAAAAATGGTATTCTTCTTTTTGTGTAAATTATCTCTTGTAAAAGCGGTGCTGTCAGGCGCTTTGTATAGGGTGAATTCAGGAATGGTAGGAAAACGCAAATATACAGGCGTATCTTCTGTCTTGACGGTTGTTTGCGAAAAAGCGGAGCAGGAAATAAAAATGGTTGTGATGATAATTAGTAAGTGTTTCAAGAGTAAAAATTTTTATAAAGCTATGGAAAAGCATTTATGCTAATGCATAGATTTTAAATTTTAATGTTTTTTTATTGTCGTCAATTATGAGTAGTGAATTGTGAAACGTGGATTGTGAATTTTAAAAAACATGAAACGTGCTTATAACATTGTTTGCTTTCGGGCATTCAATAGAAATATTAAAAACAGCAATGTTAACTGGCGCCTTTCGCTGGTGGAAATAAGCGCTAAAAGTTTGTTTATTGTACT
>JAHEZB010000200.1 GCA_023251285.1 Chitinophagaceae bacterium
TTTACTACAAAAAGGCACATTAAAAGCTTGCTCCTACAGCAAACTTCCCCAGATAAATCTTGCTTTCTGTTGTTGAATTTCTTTGTTTTCATCAGCGTCATCACTGCTGTACCAGTCTTTTGTGCGGTCATGCATCAACGCCTCTAATTGTTTATAATCCATGGTTTTCTTTTGATTCAACGGTTTTATCGCATCTTCATTTACACTGGTAACACTTACTTTGGTGGCGATCCACGAAGTATAAAGCCGTGGAACTGTTATGCCAAGAATGGTTCCGGGTAATCCATGAAATGAAGCGGGACCACCTGGAAGCGTGATCTCTTCCGTATAAAAGGCAAAAACATATACGCTGTCGAAAAGAATCGCCTGGGCTTTTCGGCAATTGAACCCCGCAATAATCCGGTTTTCGTTGGATAGCTTCCAGTTTAATTTTGGAACAGAATCAGAAATCTGTAAATTATTTCCTTCAACGTTTTTCTGCATCGCACATTTGTCCGAACTATAATTGTAGTACCAAATATTATTTTCTTCACTTTGGTACCACCTTTTCAAAAACTCCGGAATTTTATCATTCCAGTGATCAAACTTGTAAATACTTTGATCGTTGGAAAATGTGAGCTTGTAGTATGCGGTTTTAAATTCGGGCATTTTATCTTTTATCATATCAGCAAAAGCGCCGCTTCCCATCGTCTTTTTTACATTAGCTTTCACTTCATATTCTATCACGGCTTTGCTGATGAAATGCTGTGCTTCAACTTTAAAAAATAAAAAGAAGCTCAGTACTATAAAGAATATTTTTGTTTTCATCGTCTTAAGTTTATTTTGAATTTGCACTTTTGTTTTTAAAGTTCCAGGTAAAGCCAATTAAAAAATATCTCTGCAACCGGTCGTTCCTGGTTTCAGTATAGGTAGTCCCATAAAAAGTTCTGTCGATGCCGATGTTTTGATTCAGAATGTCATTTACAGAAATGTAAGTGGTAAACTCATCGTTCCTGAATGTGCGTTGAAACCGTGCATTCCAGATATGTGTTACAAGATTGGTATTTGTCTGAAATGTTTTTTGCCGGAAATAATAGTCATAATCAGTAGAAAGCGACCATACTTTTTTCAGGTAGATGGTTCCGTTAAAACTCAAATCATTGGTATAATATTGAATTTTGGTATTGTTTTGCGAGGTAACGCTGCTATTGTACGCAAAATTATTGCTAATAGAAAGTTCATATTTTTTTTGTTTTTCCTTAGAGGCATAGATACTTACGCTGGGCGAAACAGTTTTAGAAACGGTTTTCTCATTGTTGATCATGCCCACATATTTACTGTAATTGAATTGCGGGTTCATGGCAATACGGGTATCTATTTTTTTAATTTTAAAACCCATTCCTCCGTACAGATAAGCCGAAATGTTTCCATTCACGTTTATGGGTTTGGTAATAGTTTTACCGGAATCAATATTGATGATCTGGTTGTTGGTTATGGAATTGTTTGTAAAATTAATTCCTGTTCCAACATAGGAATAGATATCCTTTAAAAAATTGTAGGTATTATGATTAATGGAAAAGCGGTTATTAAAAGATGGTTTCAAATCAGGATTGCCAATGTATTGATTGTAATAATCATTGTTGTTTTTTAATGGTTGCAGTTGATTAATGGTAGGTTGGGTAGTGTTGCCATTATAGCTGAAGCGAATGCTGTGATTGGGTTTGTACGTGTAAGTAGCTGTAGCATTTGGATAAAAATTGAGGTAATTGCGGTCGTAATTCTGTTTGGCAGTAACATCAGTAAGTTGGAAAGCAGTAAAACCAAAACCTGCACCCACATTCATTTTTAATTTCTTATTGGCAAAATTGATTTTCGCGGACGGAATATTTTGAACAATTTGTTGCTTGAAATTATTCGTCAATGAGTCTATCAAAGCATCATACTTTCCGGAAACGGGTGAATAGGTATTGGTAACCTGCTCATTGGTTCCATAATTATAGGCGAGCCTGTATCCAAGTTCCATACTTAATTCTTTGGTCAACGGCTCTGTGTAAATTACCGATGCGCCAATATTTTTTGTATTCTGCTCATAGTTTTTCTTTTGGTTCAGATCCTGTTTTCCGGCCGGTAATCCATCCAGATAGGATTGATTTTCTGATTGTAAAAAAGTAATTCCTTTATTGTCGAGGAAATTCCAATCTGCGTTTACCGACAATGTTCTTCTGTTTTTATGAAACTTATGGTTGAATAAAATGTTTCCTGAAATAGCCGTTTTATCGCTGTTTGTATTCAAAGTGCGGTCGCTGGAATTTTTCAATGTTCCTGTATTTCCGGTACTTACGGAATGAACGGTGTTTTCACTTTCAGTATGATAAAAATTGGTATTGGCTGTTATTTTCAAAGTATTATTCGAATCCAGTTTCAGATCCCAGATGCCTTTTAATTTAATATTGTGACGGTTGACATCATTTTGGGTATTAGAATTTTGATTCAGAACGGAATCACCAACCTGCCTCTGAGTAAATGTTTGCGTGTAATTGGTGTATTGCTGGTTGTTGTACCTTGGGGTAAAATTGAAACTATATTTGTCATCCCATTTATTGAAATATTGTAAGCCTGCGTTCACGTTGGTCATAAATCCGTTGCGTGGGTCCACATAAGGTTCATCATCGCTATTGCCACCACCAAAAAACATAATTCCTCCATCATCCGTCATTTCCATATTGAAATCATTTCCTCCATACTTTTGTTCGTCCTGCCAGCTAAGCCGGTCCTGGCCAGTATTTCCATTCAGCAAAAATGCCGATAATTTTCGTTTGCCTTTGAAAGTGCTGAACATAAGGTTATCGTTATAACGATTTTCAATGTGCGCCTGCGGCCCGGCAGCCACATCGATCTTACCAAAATAACCATGCTTCGCATTGTCTTTCAATTTCAGATTAATCGTCTTTTGTGTTTTGCCATCATCTATTCCGGTAAATTCAGCCTGGTCGCTTTTTTTATCGAAAACCTGCACTTCCTTTACCGCATCTGCTCTAAGATTTTTTACTGCCATTCCCGGATCATCACCGAAAAACTCTTCACCATCAACAAGTACTTTTTGTACGGTTTCTCCCATTGCTTTTATGGTACCATCTTTATCTACCTGGATGCCTGGTAATTTTTTTAATAATTCTTCCACATTCGCATTGGCGCTCACTTTGAAGCTATCGGCGGTATATACAGTTGTATCGCCTTTGATGCGCAAAGGAGCACCCGATTTTACAATAATTTCTTTCAGTAAAGTTCCTTTCGAAATCAGCTTTATATCAGGAATTATTTCATCTCTTCGTACAGAAATATTATCGAGCAGATCTCCATAATACGGTTGGGAAGCCATCAAAATATAATTGCCTTTTGGTACATTCTTTAGAATAAATTTGCCGGAAGAATCTGTCCTCGTAAATTCATAAAGAATGGAATCTTTTGGAGTGATCAATGAAACAACGGCATTATAAACCGGTTTGTGCTCGTTCGCATCTGTTACCGTTCCTGAAACTTTTGATTGGGCATGTGATGCAAGAAACAGCAAGAGGCTGATTGAAACGGTAAAGATTCTTTTCATAACGTTTATATTTTAGAAAACAGAAATAACTATCCAACTGGTTTTTCCAGGCAGTGATTTTTATAGGATGCAAAACAGTTTTTATTTCACAAAAAAATGTTAACTAATTTTTTAGGTAAAGGAAAAATCACATTTCAACTGCTCTTTTTCATGACGATTTTTTTCCTTAATTAATTCGCGTAACCTTTACCTGAGGCGAGTTCTATATTGGCACAATAAAGCAACAAATAATTCAAATTCCTATTCTCCTTGTAATGGTGAGTGGTGAATGTAAATGGTGAATGGTGAAACATATCCTCAATCGTTGCACACCATTTGAAATATACTACTCTTATAAACTGGTTTAAAACTTCTAAACTATAATCGCGGAAATGTTGATAGATGGAGGCGGAATTTTCAGTCGCGATCCTGCCATTGCCGCGCTTTTCGCTATTAGTAGAACCAGTTAATTTTCCTGCTATTAAGCCTGTTTCACGATGTGCGCCTTCCGGAAGTAAATACTTAAAAATATGGAAGGATAAAATTTTCTGCATCAGCGTTTGGATAAAATGATATTGCAAATATGTTTCAACAAAATCATTTTATTGTAAAATTCGTTGGTAAGAGAATGTTAAGAGTTTTGAAGAATATTAAATAATTTTTGAAAAAAAATAGTAGCATTTATAGGCAGAAAATCTAACGGCATCTGAAAATCAGTTTACAGTAAGCGAACAAATAACTGCTTTTTTTGGTTTCTTAGCCCTAGATATATTGCTTTATAATCTTTTCTAAAACAAAAAAGGCTATCTTTTTCAGATAACCTTTTTGAAAAAACTTTAATCCTTTTAAACTTATAAATTTTGCATTTTGCCATGGATCTGATCACATGATAAAGTGATTTGCAAAATTTGTCCGCCACCAGGAGGCATTCCAAAGCCCCATTCGGAAACATATAATTTACCATCCGGACCAAAGGTCATGCCTGTTGGAAGATTAAGACCGGAAATAATTACCTGCCTGTTTCCGGAGCGATCTACTCTTACAATATCTCCGGTTCCCGGAGTTGGAAATGGCTTATTTGTAAAATTTTCCAAAACATACATTCCTCCGGATTCATCAAAAGCGACTCCAAGAACTGCATTAAATCCGCCAACACTATCTACTATTTGACCGTTCATGTTTATTTTATAAACTTTTGATTGGGTCATAGCGGGAAAAGTTGACAAATTTCCAAGGTAAAAATAACCGTTATTATATGCCAAAGCTGTAGGCACAATATGACCTTCTTTGGCAGACACATCGATGATACGGGTGACTTTTCCATTAGTAGAAATTCTGTCTACTTCGCCATGATTTGGTTCTACTGCATATAAATCCCCTTTGACATTGATCATGCTGTACCACGTACCATCCGGTTCAAAATCATCGGGTTCAGGATTGGCTACCGGATTATTCATCAAAAAGTTGCTGAGATTAGCAACCATGCTCCAGGTTTTATTGGCTTTTACGCTGATCACTTCATTTGGAATACCTTGTACGCCATGAGAACAACCGGCGCCTCCGAATACAGCGTATAAAGTTTGTCCTACAAAGGCGACGTCAGCAACGCCACTGATCAAACTTCCCTGTGCAGGGCTTGTCTGACTGGATGGCAAATTGTCGACATAAGTCATCCGCTTACCGGATGCATTAATTCTTGAAATCCGGCTGCCATTGGTGCTTCCTTTGTACGGCCCAACTGGTGGAATAACCTGGGTGCAATTTGTTGTATTTGTACCACCAACACCACCTTCCGCTACGTACAGTTGATTATCAGGTCCAAATTTTAAACCTCGGGGATTGTTCAAACCGGTGGCATAAACCTGTGAAGTGCCTTTGATCTGATCACTGCCATTACAAAAATTATCGCCATTTTTTTTACAAGCTGTAAAAAA
>JAHEZB010000201.1 GCA_023251285.1 Chitinophagaceae bacterium
AGTAATGGCAGCGGCACTTCCAACGCATTTAAAACTTAGCAGCGAAGCCATTTTAATTTACAATGAAGAGTATGGAGAAGACTTTTCGTCACTGGACGATGAAGAATATTTGCTGGCAGAGGCATTGTTGATTAAGAAAGAACTGAAGATCACCGAAGTGCAGCAGATCGCGGATATCATCCACGTTTATCCGTTGATAAAAAGACTGATCGAAAAAAAAGTTTGTTTTGTCTGGGAATCACTCACCGAAAAATACAAGGAGAAAAAGGAAAATTTCGTTTTGCTTAATCCTGAATTTTCTTCTGATGAAAAGCTTGGCAAATTAATGGATGAATTAGGAAGAGCGCCAAAACAACTGGAATTGTTATTAAGCTTTTTGCATTTTTCCAAAACAGAAGGAGAAGTTTCTCAAACCAACCTTTTAAAAAAATCAGGTGCAAGCGCTGCCCAATTAAAGTCGTTAACCGATAAAAATATTCTTTTTATTGAAAGAAGAAATACGGATCGCATTCAATCGCTTCCCAAAAAAATGGATGTAAATTTTGAGTTGAATGCGTCACAAAATAAAGCTTTGCGTGAAATAGATATTGCCTTTGAAAAAAAAGAAGTGTGTTTGATCCATGGCGTTACCAGCAGTGGTAAAACGCAGTTGTACATCAAGCAAATTGAAAAATTTGCATCGCAGGGAAAACAGGTTTTATATCTTCTTCCCGAGATAACGCTGACCGCACAAATCATTCGAAGACTGCAGCTTTATTTCGGAGGAAACATCGCGATTTATCATTCTAAATTTAATAATAACGAAAGAATAGAAATCTGGAATAAAATAAAAACCGGCGAATTAAAAATAATTCTTGGAGTAAGAAGCGCTTTATTTCTTCCATTTAAAAATCTGGGCTTGGTTGTCATTGATGAAGAGCATGATCCTTCTTTCAAACAACAGGATCCTGCGCCACGCTACAATGCACGTGATGCCGCGGTTTATTACGCCTCTCTTTTTAATGCAAAAGTATTGATGGGAAGCGCCACGCCTTCATTGGAAAGCTATTATAATGCCCAGAAAAATAAATACGGGCTGGTAACGCTTACCGAGCGCTTTGGTGGAACTGAATTGCCTGAGATAAAAATCATAGATACCAAAACGTTGGCCGCTTCCAGGAAAGGGAAAGTAATGATCTCGCCACAATTAAAAGCAGAAATTGAAGTGGCATTGCAGAATGATAAACAGATCATTCTTTTCCAAAACCGCCGCGGCTATGCGCCTTTTTTAATTTGCGGCACGTGTGGTTTTATTCCTCAATGCGAAAATTGTTCAGTCACATTAACGTTGCATAAGTATTCGAACAAACTTCATTGCCATTATTGCGGAAACACTTATCCCAAGGTGGTTTCATGCCCTGCATGTGGCAGCGTAAACTGGAAGGAAAAAAATTTCGGCACAGAAAAAATTGAAGAAGAACTAACGGAAGATTTTCCCAACAACAGGATTGCACGAATGGATGTGGATGCGGTAAGAGGGAAAAATGCACATGATACTTTAATTAAATTATTTGAGCAGCATCGCATTGATATTCTTGCCGGAACACAAATGGTTGTAAAAGGGTTGGATTTTGAAAAAGTGAGCCTTGTTGGTATTTTAGACGCAGATGGATTATTATCTTTTGCGGATTTCAGGGTAAATGAAAGAGCGTTTCAATTGATGGAACAGGTAAGCGGGAGAGCAGGACGCAAAGCCGCGCGCGGACTGGTTCTTATACAGGCATCCAAAATTGATCACCCGGTTTTATTGTTTGTGCAGCAACATGACTATCTGAAGTTTTATGACTTTGAAATGGAAATGCGTAAACAGTTTTTCTATCCGCCATTCAGCCGCATCATCCGCATTACTTTAAAACATATGGTTAAAGAAGTTGTGTTTGAAGCGGCAGATGTTTTAGCCAATTCATTGGGAAAAGATTTTACAAATCTGGTAGGCCCGGCAGCGCCTGTTGTAAACAGGATCAGAAATATGTACCTGGTGGAAATACTGATAAAACTTCAAAAAGATGCCGCGCATCTGCAACTGCAAAAAAAAGTGATCCTGAATCACATCGATCTTTTAAAATCACAAAAAAAATTCCGGAGTGTGGTAACAATTCCGGATGTGGATCCTTATTAATTTTTTAATGGAAAGACAAAAGGGGCTTATTTGTTTGTTTACTGAATGAACATTTATTCCTTCGAAGCATTGTATTCTCTCGCCATTTCCATCATTTCCTGATAGGTGTAATAATGGACGCCATTCTTGTTTTGCCTGGCGGCGTAAACCATTGATTTTGCAACAGTATCCGCGCCAATTGCATGATATTTTTTTAACGGTCCTAAAAATAAAAATGAAACAATGTCCATCACTCCCTGAAGCATTTTCTCTAAAACCCTTTTTTCGTTTCGGTTTCCGTTTAATAGCGACGGTTGAAAAATATCAAGGCTATCGAAATGAAATTGCTTCAACGCATTTTCTATTTGGCCTTTTAAACTCACATAAAAATTTGAAGAGTTTTCATTCGCGCCAATCGCCGAAACGATCAAAAATTTTTTAAATCCGTTCGCAATCCCTATCGACGCTGCGTTTATTGGAATGTCATAATCAATCTGCTTATATAATTCCTTATCACCTTTTACTTTTTTCTGCGTGGTACCGATACAACAAAAAATAACATCGCCTTCGCCAAACTTTTTCGTGTAATCATCCAGGTTATTAAAGTTCACAATCTCCTGCTCCAGCTTCGGATGAATTATTTTTACAGTTCTTCGAACCAGAATCCGTACCGTTTTAAAATCATTATCTCTCAGCAATTCTTCTAAGACCAAATTTCCGGTTAATCCGCTGGCTCCAATAATTACTGCTGTCAAATCATTCATATTTAATTATTTTTCCGGTAATTTTTAAAGTCTATGCAAGTTCAGAAAGATTTTTCGCTTAAAAAATACAATACGTTTGGCATCGCGGCCATTGCTAAATATTATTCCACATTTTTTAATCAAGATGAACTACGATCCATCATCGAAAATAGTAAAAACATCACAACCAAAATGATTCTTGGTGGCGGCAGTAACATTCTTTTTACCCAGAACTATGACGGGCTTGTGCTGAAAAATGAAATATCCGGAATGAGCATCATTAACGAGGATAAAAATTATGTTTACGTCAAAGCAGGCGGAGGCGTAAAGTGGCATAATTTAGTGATGTTCTGTGTGAATCAAAATTTAGGAGGTCTCGAAAACCTTTCTCTTATTCCGGGAAATGTCGGCGCTTCTCCGATGCAAAATATAGGTGCTTACGGAGTAGAAATAAAGGATGTTTTTTATGAGCTGGAAGCATTTCATTTAAAAGAAAAAGAGGTGCAAAAATTTTCAGCAGATGATTGCAGGTTTGGCTATCGTGATAGTGTTTTTAAAAATAAATATAAGGATCAGTTTGCTATTTTGAATGTTACATACCGCTTAAGGAAAGATCCTGATTTTAATATTTCTTATGGTGCTTTGCATGCTGAATTAGAAAGAATGAAGATTGCACATCTGACGGTGAAAGCTATATCTGATGCAGTTATCAGCATTCGTACTTCTAAACTTCCTGATCCTGCAGTTATTGGAAATGCGGGAAGTTTTTTTAAAAATCCTGTTGTTTCCAGCCACAAGTTATATGAAATACACAGGTTACATGATTATGAAGAGAAAAATGTTCCTTTTTATAAACTTGATGAAGAACATTTTAAAATTCCCGCAGGCTGGTTAATAGAAAAATGCGGTTGGAAGGGATACAAAAAAGATGACGCAGGGTGTTATGAAAAACAGGCTTTGGTATTGGTAAATTATGGTAAAGCAAGCGGAAAAGAGATTTATGATTTGAGTGAAGAGATAAAGATTTCGGTAAGAGAAAAATTTGGAATTGATTTGGAGAGGGAAGTGAATATTTTATAACATTTGATGTCATCCTGACAGGAGAAAATGAATGGCATTTGTTTTGTAAAAAGACTAAAAAATATTATTATGCAAAAAGGAAATATAAGGGTACAAACGGAAAACATTTTTCCGATCATAAAGAAATTTCTTTATAGCGATCATGAAATTTTTATCCGCGAACTCGTCAGCAATGCAGTGGATGCTACTCAAAAGTTAAAGACTTTATCTTCTCTGGGCGAAGTGAAAGGGGATATCGGAAATACTGACATTCATGTAAAAATCGACAAGGATAAAAAGACGCTGACCATTTCTGACAAAGGCGTTGGTATGACAGAAGAAGAAGTGGATAAATACATTAACCAGGTAGCTTTTAGCGGTGCAGAAGAATTTTTGGAAAAATATAAAGGAAAGAATGAAGCGAACATCATTGGTCATTTCGGCCTTGGTTTTTATTCGGCATTTATGGTGAGTGATAAGGTCGAAATTGTTACCAAAAGCTATAAAGAAGGTGCAAAAGCGGTAAGATGGGAGTGTGATGGCAGCCCTGAATATACATTGGAAGAAACGAAAAAGAAATCCCGCGGTACCGATGTGATACTTTATATAAATGAAGAAAGCAAAGAGTTTTTGGAGCCTGACAGAATTCGTCACATGCTCGAAAAATTCTGTCGTTTTTTACCGGTTCCCATTTTCTTCGAAGACAAACAAATCAATAATCCAACTCCTGCATGGACAAAAAAGCCTGCTGATCTTACCACACAGGATTACCAGGATTTTTATAAAGAATTGTATCCGTTTGGCGAGCCGCCATTATTCTGGATTCATTTGAACGTGGATTATCCTTTTAACCTTACCGGAATCCTGTACTTTCCTAAGGTGAAAAAGAGTTATGAGATTCAAAAAGATAAAATTCAATTATACAGCAACCAGGTATTTGTAACGGATGAGGTAAAAGATATTGTGCCGGAATTTTTAATGCTTTTGCATGGTGTAATCGATAGCCCCGATATTCCGCTAAATGTAAGCAGGAGCTATTTACAGGGTGATCCAAACGTAAAAAAGATTGGTTCTTATATCACTCGTAAAGTGGCTGACAAACTGGAAGAACTTTTTAAAGAGGATAGAAAGTCATTTGAAGAAAAATGGGAAAGCCTTGGCCTTTTTGTAAAATACGGAATGATTACTGACGATAAATTTTTGGAAAAAGCTAATAAGTTCAATTTGTATGAAGATGCCAATGGCGAGAAGTTTTATACCATGGAAGAATATCGTACGGCAACAGAAGCTTTACAGAAAAATAAAGAAGGAAAACTGGTGATGCTTTACACCACTGATCCCGTACAGCAAAATGCTTTTATCAAATCTGCTGAGCAAAAAGGATATAAGGTCATAAAGCTTGAAACCATTGTTGATGCGGCTTTTATCAACAACATGGAAATGAAATGGACTGATGTGCAGTTTGTAAGAGTAGATGCCGATATTACTGAAAATCTCATTGATAAAAATGAACACAACGAATCAGTTTTAAGTAACGA
>JAHEZB010000202.1 GCA_023251285.1 Chitinophagaceae bacterium
CGGATATTATTTTGAAGAACTTGATCAGTCTTTTCAAAAAGCCACTCAGACTTACTCGCAGATATTTTCAAATCCGGTAAATCCCGGTAATACCAGCAGAACCGCTTCGGCTTCCTTTTCAAGAAGTTTTCAACAGCAATATGATGGAATCGTTAATTACACACATTCGTTTGGAAAGAATAATTTGAATGTCATGTTAGGCGCTGAATATTTTGACACGAAAGGATTTGATATGCAGGTGTTGGGAAGCCAGGCTCCAACAGATGATATTGCAACCGTCAACGCTTCTACAGTTTTCAATCCCGGTTCAAACTATAGTGATAAATCTGAATACCGAATCTCTTCACAATTCGGAAGGCTTAATTATGACTATGACAGGAGATATTTATTAACGCTTGTTTTCAGAAGAGATGGTGTTTCAAGCCTTCCCGAAGGAAACAGATATGGCGTTTTTCCAGGCTTGTCTGCAGGATGGAACGTGCACAAAGAAAAGTTCTTCCAGAATAGTGGTATTTCCAAAATCGTTTCAACTTTTAAACCGCGCATTAGCTACGGTGTAAATGGAAATGTAGCAGGTTTGAGCGACTATGAAGTTCAGGGAAGTTATGCTTTACAAGGGCTCTACAATGGCAATGCAGGATTTCTGAATACAGGAATTATCAACAATAATTTAAGATGGGAAAAAAGTAAAACTGCGGACTTAGGCCTCGATCTTGGATTGTTGGAAAATCGTATCACTTTTATTTTTGATTATTATGATAGAAGAACCAGCGACCTCTTGACGAATTTGTCATTGCCAGGTTATACAGGCTTTAATTCTGTAAGAACCAATTTGGGAACTTTCCAGAACAAAGGATATGAAATGGCATTGAATGCAAACATTATTAATCAGCCGAATGGGATAAGATTGGACATTGGTGCCAATGCATCGTTTGTAAAAAATAAAATTTTGCAATTGCCTCCAAATGGCCAGCCAAACAATCGCCAGGGTGGCTTTCAGATTTATGATCCAAAATCAGGGCAGCTCATTTGGGTAGGTGGTTTGCAGGAAGGTCAGACCTTGGGAGACGTATATGCCTTCAAACAAGTTTCTATTTTCCAAAGCCAGTCAGAAATTAATAAAATTGCAGGAAACAGGTATGATGCTGTTGCAAAAATCGGTGGCCCCAATACCAGCGCTAAAAGTTTTATCACTCCCGGAGACGTGAACTGGCTCGACGTAGATCATAACGATACTATCGACAACCGCGACCAGGTTTATATAGGAAACATCAATCCAAAATGGACAGGAGGTTTTACCGCTACTTTGGCTTATAAAGGTTTCACCCTCTACACGCAGTTTCAATTTGCTACCGGATATGTAATTTACAACGACGAGGTAGCGCGCATTTTGGGAAACTACCAGGGAACTTTTAATTATATTGATTGGCAGAAAAATTCGTGGACTCCTCAGAATCCAAACACAGATATTCCGAAAGTATATTACGCAGATCAGGTAGCTGCTCCACTCGGAAAGAAAAATTATACAAGAATCAATAATGCAGGTGTTACGTTGAACAGCAACAATTCGCGGTTTTATGAAAATGGAAGTTATCTTGCTTCCCGCGAAATAACGCTTTCATACGATTTCAGTCACAACCTCGTTTCCAAAACCAGGATTCTTTCACAAGCGAGAGTTTATGTGAGTGGCGACAATTTATTTTACATTACCAACTTTAGCGGGCCTTCACCTGAGCCGCCAACAAGTCCAAATAATGTTCCCGGAATTTACCAGGGAACTTATCCAACACCGAGATCATTTGTTTTGGGAGTGCAAGTGACATTTTAAACAAATAAAATTATCAAAATGAAAAAATATAATAAGATATTGGTTTTGGTTTTAACTATTGCCATTGCCATCAATTCATGCACGAAACAACTGGATCTTGCGCCGGTCAGCAGCCTTAGTGATGCCAGTTATTGGAAAACTTCTGACCAGGTAGATGCTTTTGTTTCAGGTATCGAACAGGCTTTTAGAAACAATACGATGTCGTTTGAACTTTTAGGAGAAGGCCGTTCTGATGTTTTCGGTACTGATCCCGGTTCGAATTCCGCTTTTACCGGTGAGGCCACCCAGGGGGTTGAAAATCTTTGGAACAACACGCTCGATGGAAACAACCCGGGTGTAAGCAATTTTGGTGGTTTTTATTTTAATATTAACCAGATCAACCTGTTGATTTCAAAGCTGAATACACTCAATATTGTTACTCCTGCAAACAAGAATTATTATCTCGGAATGGCTTATGGCATGCGGGCTTTTTATTATTTCCAGTTGACAAAATCCTGGGGGAAAGTGATCATTCAAACCGAACCAACTACGGCAATTGATGTATCTCACCTTGCAAAGCCGGCTTCCAGTGAGGACAGTGTGATGGCGCTCATCAAAAGTGATATTGATTTATCCTTAAACAGTTTCGGAAATGACTATTCTTTCAGAAATAAAAAAGGTTACTGGTCTAAAGCTGCTACTTTGATGTTGAAGGCGCATGTTTATCTTTGGACCAGTTATCGCGGAGGTGCCGCAGCTGATGCTACTACCGCATTGAATGCATTGAATGACATTCAAACAAATGTTCCTTCTCTTCATCTGCTTTCCAATTTTGACGATGTGTTTTCTTCATCCAACAAGGGAAATGCAGAAATGATTTACGTGATCCACAATCAATTGAATGAATCCACTCTTCCGTTTGCAGGCACTTTTGAGCCACAGACCGGTCTCATTGTTAATTATTATGATTCAGCACAGAACAGAAAATTTAATGTAACCGACGATAATTGGGGAGGATTGTTGAGAGCACCAATAAAGATTTCGACTTTCCGCAGATTTGATGATAAAGACAGCCGCAAATGGTCTTCCATTACTGCTGCCTACACTTTGAATAATGGCAATTACCAGATTGCAGGTGCTTTTGTGAGTAAATATAAAGGTGAACAAAACGCAGGCAGCCGTGTTTACACAAATGATTATCCTATTTATCGCTATGCAGATCTTTTGTTGCTGAAAGCAGAAGCTGAAGTGGCATTGGGACAAGATCCTTCGAATGAAATTAATTTGGTGAGAGCAAGAGCCTTTGGTGCAAATTATGATCCTGCTGTTCAGGGATATCCTAACCAGGCAATTGATGCAGATCCGAAAGAAGCGATCCTTGAGGAAAGGTTTCATGAATTCATTTTTGAAGGAAAGCGCTGGTACGATTTAAGAAGAATGGATGCAAGTGGAAAATATGTTTTCGAATACACAAGTGTTCCATCGTCTCAGCCATATAAGTTGTTGTGGCCAATTGACCGAAATACATTGACGAATAACCCTGCATTGCAACAAACGCCCGGTTATCCTATTTTTTAGAACCGTCGCAACTTGTATTATTTATTTGAAATTCCAACGCGGGAATGAAATACTTCCCGCTGGTTTTCTTTTTGAATCTTAGTTGTAATCCTATTCAATGAAGATCATTTCTACCAATAAAAGGAGAAATAATGCAAGTATTTAATTACAGAATATTAAAAGAATAAATTACAAACCATAATGAAAATACAACATCTTCGGGGTTTAATCGCCGCTCCATTTACTCCAATGAAAAAGGATGGAAGCGTAAACCTTGATTTAATTTCCGAATATTACCGCTTTTTAAAACACAATAAAGTTACCGGTGCATTTATTTGCGGCTCAACAGGAGAGGGTGTTTCCATGACCTCAGAAGAAAAAAAATCAGTGATAAAAGCCTGGGGCGATGCTACAAAAGGCGATAAAGATTTCCAGGTAATGACTTTAGTCGGCGGCACAAGTATTGAAGATGGTAAAGACATTGCACGATATGCACAGCAGTGCGGATTGTATGCTGTTTCATTTACCGCGCCATTTTATTTTAAACCGGCGAATGTTGAAATGCTTGCCGCTTGTTGTAAAGAAATTGCAGATGCAGTTCCTGATATGCCATTTTATTATTACCATATTCCTGTCTTGAACGGAGTTGGTTTTCCTATGATTGACCTGTTAAAAAATGTGGCAGGAAAGATTTCCAACTTCGCGGGAATCAAATATACCCATGAGGATTTTATGGATTTTCTTTCCTGCCTGCATTTTCAAAATGGAAAGTATGACATGCTTTGGGGACGCGATGAAAATATGTTGTCAGCATTGGCAGTTGGCGCTAAAGGTGCTGTGGGAAGCACTTTCAACTATGCCGCTCCGCTTTATTATCATTTGATTGATGCGTTTAATAATAACGACTTGCAAAAGGCGCAACAGCTTCAACAAAAATCAATTGACATGATTTCATTGCTCGGAAAATATGGTGGCATTGCTACCGGTAAGGCCTACATGAAATTGGTTGGTGTTGATTGTGGTGAATTTCGGTTGCCTGTAAAAAATATGAGTGCCGAGGAGTTTGAATTATTCAAAAAAGATGTGGATCAATTAAATTTTAGTAGCTTTTGCTCCACGAAACCTTCCTAAATAATGACTCGTTTGGTTACCTTTCTAATTTCAATTTTTACATTGATGACTTTTCATTCATCGGCGCAAAAGCCCGTGCTTACCATATCGTGGAAAAAAATTTCCAGCGTTCCTGACGCCGGTGATGCAAAAACATCATTGGGACTCGCAGGTGCGATTAATGGGGTAAATAATGATGTGTTGATTGTGGCAGGAGGTTCAAATTTTCCGGATAAGCTTCCCTGGGAAGGAGGGAAGAAGGTTTATTATGACAAGATTTTTGTTTTGGAGAAAAAAGGATATGAATATTGCTGGAATAAAAATGTAAAATCCGTCCTTCCTCAATCTATCGCTTATTGCGGCAACACTTCAACTCCGTCAGGAATCGTTTTTGTTGGCGGCGAAAATGAAAATGGAATTTCCAATAAATGTTTTTTATTAAAATGGAATAAAAAAGAAGATGCCGTGTATGTAAACACGTTGCGTGACTTGCCTTTGGCTTTGACAAATGTTGCTGTTACAAATATCGATGATGTCGTTTATGCGATTGGTGGTGATGAACAAAATAATTCTTCCAATAGTTTTTTTTCTTTGGATTTAAAAGATAAAAATCTTCATTGGAAAAAGCTTCCTGATCTTCCCGTTGCTTTGGCAAATGCAACTGTTGTTGCACAAAATTCCAAATCAGGGAAAAAGATTTTTGTTATTGGAGGCAGGTCTAAAACTCCATGCGGAATCAGTGATTTGCACAACACGGTATTTGCTTTTGATATCCAAAAAAATCAGTGGAAAAGATGCACTGATATTTCTAACGGCGCGCATACTACCAATCTCTCAGCCGCCGGGGGAGTGGCTTTGGGCAACGATGAAATTTTAATAACCGGATTTGATAACGGAAAAACATTTCATAAAATCGAAACATTAATTTCAAAAATTTCAGAAGCAAAAACACCGGAAGAAAAGCAAAAACTGACGAAAGAAAAAAACAATTTAAGT
>JAHEZB010000203.1 GCA_023251285.1 Chitinophagaceae bacterium
GCTTTTTGACTTAAAGTTACATCAGCAACATAAGGCTCGCCAAGGTTTAAAGTGATGCCTTCTATTTTTGAAGGCTGATACCCAACATAATCCACGGTAAGCGTAAAAGGACCTCCAATGCGCGTGTTCGGCAAAGTAAAGTTGCCGTCTTTTTTAGTTAGTGTTGCATATTTGGTACCGGAAGGCACATGAACAGCGGTAACAGTAGCGCCTTCCAATGGCTCACCGTTATCCGATTTAACAAACCCGGTGATACTACTTGTTGTTACCTGTGCATTCATTGCAAAAGGGAACAAAAAAGCAGCAATTAATAATGGTAGAATTCTCTTTAGATTCATAATTCTGGTTTTAGTGTTTTTTTGAGCCGCAAAGAAAGTAAAAATTACTCTATTTCAGGTTAAGTTTTTATTAACAATATAAAGGCAATTTTACTCAGCGTTTCGCTGCATGCACTTATTCACAAGTTGTTAAGCACCGTTATAAGCCAGATGGAGTAAGGATTTCGACAATTTGCTGATGCAGTAAAACAACAAATATTTGAAATTTTTATTCTTTAAATATTATTACCGGCTGGCTTTTGATTCGGTTGTTATCACTTTAAATTCGTTTGCGCAGCAAGTAATACTTAACAAAATTCAACCCGCCACTCACGGGCTTTTCTGAATAAGATCTTTGTGAAATCGTTATCTCTGAATTGTCAGCTATTCTTTCGCTTTCCAATCCTTTTTCTTATGTTCCCCAATTGAAAGACTCTTGAAATATTGAAGCCAAACATGATGTCGCCCTTACTCCATTGACCTGGTGTTTCTGAAATAAAAGACTTTTCAGTCATGCCCAGTGAATTGGTAAAATGCAGTTGGAAAACGTGCCCACCTGTACCAAGATCAATTCCCAGTGATAAAACATTGTGTGCTCCCGGCGCCTGGTCTTCCGGCAGTTGATAATAATATTCGACATTTACATTCATTCGTTTTGAAACTTTCTGAGTACCTGCAATACCAATAGCAACAATGTTTTGCTTAATATGGTTAAAAGAAATTCTATCTGCATGAATAAATGTCGGCATGAGCTGCAATGAAAAAGTCTCTGAAAATTTTCTTGCAATCAGCAATTGAAATACTGATGAAACACGATCTTGAAAACTGGTTTTTACAGAATCAAATTGCCTTAACGTATTGACTGCGATCGTCGGAACAAACGATAAAGTGATTGGCATGTTTACCGCTCCCGTTGATTGTCTCAATATGCGCCACTTGAAAAATCCATCGTAAGTTTTTTGATACACACTATGGCCAACACCAATCATAAAATTATTGCTGATACCATAATCAAAGCCAAGCCTCATCACCGCTACATCCAATCCGAAGAAGTTGTAGATGCCGCTGTTTATTGGATCAAAGCGGTGTGAAATTCTTACGTCCAACACTTGCTTGTGCAAATTTTCAACCGAATGTCCATCTACGACACGTGTATATTTGAAGGTATTTTCAGCATAATGAATTTTATCTTTTTCGCTCTGATTGATCAACTGATTCATCATGTCAGTTGAATCCTGGCAACAAGCTTGTTCAGAAAAAGCAAAAAATAAAATGGGCAGCAATAAAAATTTAATGGACATAAAAAGAGAATTAGATGATTTATTTTTTTTGATAGTCGCAGGCTACTTTAACTTCAATACTTTCACCTATTTTATTTGAAACAATTGAGGGAATCTTTATTTTATAGTCACTTACCAATACTTTGAAAGAAGAAGTGGCAGACACATTTCCGTCTTTTATAACTATTGTTCCCGGAGCGGAAATATTTTTTGTGACACCATGAACCGTCAGATCACCATTTACCTTCACCGGGTAACTTCCATCTTTATTGAAATTCACATCGCTTAGATTAGTAATGGTTCCCTTAAAACTTGACCTGGGATATTTATCGCTTTCCATATAATCTTCATTAAAATCCGATTCCATCTTTGCTTTTGGAAAATGAAAAGCATTATTCAAAAGGCTGAATTGCAGTGCACCGGTTTCAGTATTTAAAACACTGATCACCTGGTTATTTTCTGCATCAATATTTTCGAGAACTGTTTTCGAAAAAAAAGAAACGTTTCCATTTTTGGTATAATAAACCTGCCCATCTGCATTTATATTTTGAAACGCAAGCAGCATTAACAAAAGAATCATTTTGTGCATCATCGAAATATATTTTTAAGTTGAAGGGTAACATCTGATTAAAAAAACATCGCCCGGCAAATCAATATCAGGATCGCCGCCGATATAGCCGCTACAAAGTCCTTTGATTGAAATCGTATCGCCTGGTTTTACATTACTTATTTTTTCTTCCATCGTGCAATTGACAGAGCCGCCGGAAGTATTTGTTTTTAAAAGAATGATCTGATCGCCTTTTTGATTTTTTAAAACACTTTTTACTTCACCTGAAACTTCGACAACCTGGTTAACAAGCTTTGATTTCATGCGCGCGCTGTCCTTCGTGAGATTGTTATAAAGCAGTATTGCAGTTGTTTTCACTGCAGTCGCATTTTTAATGTCCCGATGCGGCTCATTCCACATCATAAAGCCAATGACTGCGGCTATTACAATCATTGCAATAAAACCTGATAAAATATATCTTTTAGTCTTCCTTTTCATTATCCATAAATCGGATTAATGATTGGAAAGGTTGCCGGTTGTTGAAATTGAAGAGTGGAGAAACTATGAAGACAAAAAAATAGAAAGGCTCGTTATTTATTTGGTTAGTGAATACAAATAATTGAAAATAAGAATTGAAGCTATTTCTTGTTTGCTTGTGAAAGCAAGGGAATTGCAGCGTTATTTTTAAATTTGAATATAGTACTTATCTATTCGTTTGTGCAAGCATTTCAATTAAGCTCAACTAGTGTTTGAGTTCACTTTATTTTTTCTGCAAAAACTTATATTCCTGGTTTTGAACTATTGTTTAAAGAATATATCCTTTCGCCAATTCGGTAAATGCAGCGATCTGATCCTGTTTCCATATCTCATCCATTCCTAATTCTTTCATCATGATTTCGGCAACTTTCGGTGCCAGCTTTATCGCAAGCCTTGCATCTGTAAATAGTACCCTGGTTCTACGGGCAAGAAAATCTTCGACAGTTCTTGCCATTTCATTTCTCACTGCCCAAACAACTTGTGCAGAAATAATATCAGTTTCATCTGATAAGGTAGCGGCAAACGTTGGGTCAAGAGCGATCAGTTCATTGATTTTGGCTGCGTCCGTACCATAAAAAGCGAGTGTGCCATTTGAATTTTGCACCGAATAGCCATGTATCTTTAAATCGCTCGTAATACTCTTTTTGTTGGGAAGCATATTTCTTCTGATCATTTTAGACAACGTATCTTCCGCCATTTTACGATACGTTGTCCATTTTCCACCAATCACCGATACAAGGCCGCTGTCTGAAATAATTACTTTATGGCTTCTGGAAATTTCTTTTGTTTTGTCATTACCATCGTCTGTTGCAGCCAGCGGACGCAAACCTGCGAATACACTTAAAACATCCTCTTTCAGTGGTTTTTTATATAAATATTTTCCGGCAGTTTTTAGTACAAAATCAATTTCACTTTCCAGCGCCCTGGGTTCCAGGGAATGACTATTTAATGGAGTATCAGTGGTGCCAACAAGCACTTTATCGTACCAGGGAATGGCAAAAAGCACGCGTCCGTCATCTGTATGTGGAATCATAATGGCATCTTTACTTTTTAGAAAGGAACTATCTAAAACGAGATGGATTCCCTGGCTTGGCCTGATCAATGATTTTGAACCGGCATCGTCCATTCGGATCACATCATCCACGAAAACACCCGTTGCGTTTACCACGGCTTTTGCTTTTATTTCATAAGTATTTCCGGTTTCTCTATCCAACACAGTGGCCCCTGAAATCTTATTGCCCGACTTAATCAGTGAAACCACTTTGCAATAATTCAAAACCACTCCCCCATGTTCCACGCACGTTTGTGCCAGGTTTATGGCGAGTCGCGAATCATCAAACGTTCCATCATGGTACAAAACGCCCGACTTCAAAGACTGCCTTTTTATGGTAGGCAACCTCTTGATTAATTGTTTCTTAGAAATGATTTTCGATTTACCCAAACCCAAACTACCTGAAAGCCAATCGTAAAATGTAAGGCCGGTTGCATAAAAAATAGTTTTCATCCATGAATAACAAGGAATGATGATGGATTCGTTTTTGGTAAGATGAGGCGCATTCTGCAGCAACAATCCTCTTTCTTTTAAAGCTTCTTTCACGAGGCTTATGTTTCCCTGGGCGAGATAACGAACTCCACCATGAACCAACTTGGTGCTTCTGCTGGAAGTGCCTTTTGCAAAATCGTCCTGTTCTATTAAAAGCGTTTTAAATCCTCTTGAAGAAGCATCTACGGCAATGCCCAAACCAGTCGCGCCGCCACCGATGACAATCACATCCCAATTAATTTCTTCTTTTAATTCTTTTAATAATATTTTACGGTCGAATACTTTCATGATTTTGTTGTTTCTTTTCTCTTTCCTTTCCCATTCATAAAAACGAAATTAAAAACAATACAACTTCTTTGAACAAGTTATATGATAGTGCTAAAGGTGAAGGTACCATAAGGGTCAGATTGCCGTCAAGTAAACACGGTCAATAAAGCAACTTTTAATTGATTTTCATTTTCTTTTTTTTATAATTTTTTTTATGCTAATTTTCTTCTCATTTGTATTTGATTATACAAAATAATTTTATTCATTTGTTTGAGAACTGCATTTATAAAATCCAAATTAAAATTGAATGGAACAATTGATCTTAACGCTTGACCAGGGAACTACCAGCTCGAGGGCGATCTTGTTTGACAAGAACGGAAAAATCATTTCCCTTGCACAAAAAGAATTTACCCAGATCTATCCAAAACCCGGTTGGGTAGAACATGATCCGATGGAAATATGGTCTACCCAGGCGTCAGTGATCACAGAAGCCATTCTGAAAGAAAATTTGAAACCAGAAAATATTTCAGCGATAGGAATCACCAATCAAAGAGAAACAACCGTTATCTGGGATAAAGAAACCGGCGTTCCGGTTTATAATGCGATCGTATGGCAGGACAGGCGCACTGCAGAACAATGTGATGCGCTAAAAGAAAAAAAGCTGGATTCAATGATCCGTGAAAAAACCGGGTTGGTTCTGGATGCCTATTTTTCGGCTACAAAAATTCAATGGATATTGAAGAACGTTGCCGGCGCAAAGGAAAAAGCCCTACAGGGAAAATTAGCTTTTGGAACAATTGATTCATGGCTGATCTGGAATTTAACGGAAGGCAGGTTGCACATCACTGATATTACCAATGCTTCACGAACGATGCTTTTTAATATCAATACGCTTTCGTGGGATAAGGAATTATTGGAATTGTTCGAAGTCCCCGAATCAATGCTTCCACAAGTAAGATCTTCCAGCGAAAAGTA
>JAHEZB010000204.1 GCA_023251285.1 Chitinophagaceae bacterium
ACCGACACGGATGTATTCGCCTGCTTCCAGAACACGCAGTAAACGCGCTTGAGTGCCCAAAGGAAGTTCTCCGATTTCGTCCAGAAAAATAGTGCCGCTATTCACCGTTTCAAAATATCCTTTACGGCTTTCAACTGCGCCTGTAAAAGAACCTTTTTCATGTCCGAATAGTTCTGAATCTATCGTGCCCTCAGGAATCGCACCGCAGTTTACGGCGATAAAAGGATTGTGTTTCCGTGCAGAAAGCGAATGCATAATATGAGAAAAAACTTCTTTTCCCACACCGCTTTCTCCATTGATCAAAACACTCAAGTCGGTACTGGCAACCTGTATTGCCACATCAAGTGCATAAATCAATCCCGGAGAATTACCGATAATTCCAAACCTGTTTTTTATTGCTTGCTGATCCATTTAATCTTAGTCTAAATATGTTGAAATTTCTTCTTTTAATATTGGAAGATAAACTTTTACAATTGCCCAAATCGCGTTGCTATCTACCAAATCATAATCATGAACGATAATATGACGTAATGCAATTATCTTTTTTTGATGAGACACTCTAATATTTGCATTCAATTTCGACGCCTTTGACAACGCTTCTCTGATTATTGCTAATCTCCTTTCGATTGCATCTGTAACCAAAAAGTTATTTTCGTAATCACTTAAACTTTTGACATGAGTCAAATGGTGGTCAATTATTTCTATGGAACTTAAAATATCAAATAGAAAAGCATTTGCATCTTTACCCATAAATTTTTATTTTCTCACTATTGATTTGCCTTGATAAATATGGATTCTTTAATTTCTCATTTGGCATCAAATCGATATTTCTTTTTAAAATATTTTCAAGAGAAAAAAGAAAATCAAAATAGTTATCGGCATATTGTAATTCTTCAATTTTAGCTTTATCATATTCGTATAAAAAGTCAACGTCGCTTTTTTCGTTGAATTTTTTTGAGTCTGTAGCGCTACCGAAAAGATAGAGCGATTTCAAATTATGTTTTTTACATAATTCAATTATCGCCGGAAGTTTATTTTCTATAATTTTTATCATACCAGTTTTTTATAAATCACAGGAACGTGTTTTTTACTGCCTGTTGATTCATGGAAATTCTCAATAATTGTAAAATCCGTCTTTAATCTCTTCTTTTAACACTCCCATCAACGTTCCGGCGGTACAACTTTCTATAAAGACATTCACATAATCTCCCTTATTTAAATTTCCCGTTTTTGGAAATACCACCATTTTATTATGATCTGTTCTTCCTGCCCAATGTTCATTGCTCTTTTTTGAATCTCCTTCTATCAATACTTTAAATGGTTTTCCTAAATCTCTTTGCATACTTTTCAATGAATGCCTGCGATGCAAATCCACTATTTCCTGCAATCTTCTCTTCTTCGTTTCCAAAGGCACATCATCGGCAAATCTTCTTGCAGCAAGTGTTCCTGGCCTTTCAGAATAAAAGTACATGTAAGCCAAATCATATTCGCAATATTCAAAAAGGCTGATAGTTTCTTTATGATCTTCTTCAGTTTCCGAACAAAAACCTGTGATGGAATCAGTAGAAAGCCCGCAATCCGGAAGAATTTCTCTTATTCTGTTTACTTTGGCAATATACCACTCACGAGTGTACGTACGGTTCATCATTTGCAAAATCCTCGTGCTGCCGCTTTGCACTGGCAGATGAATGTACTTACAAATGTTGTCGTATTTTTTTATGGTAAATAAAACTTCATCTGTAATATCTTTTGGATGCGAAGTAGAAAATCTGACTCTAAGCAAAGGGGAAATCTGCGCTACTTTTTCTAACAAATCTGCAAAAGAAACTACCGAATTATCAGCGGCATTTACCCATTGATAACTGTCCACATTTTGTCCCAATAATGTTACTTCCCGATAGCCGTTATTAAACAAATCAGTACATTCATTTATCACAGAAGCTGCATCCCGACTGCGTTCGCGTCCACGTGTAAAAGGAACCACGCAAAAGGAACACATGTTATTACAGCCCCGCATAATGCTCACAAAAGCGGTTACACCATTGCTGTTTAACCTGATTGGTGAAATATCTCCATACGTTTCTTCACGGCTCAATAATACATTCACTCCTTTTTGCCCGCTTTCTGCTTCCTGAATCAACGCCGGCAAAGAACGATACGCATCCGGACCAATTACGATATCAACTAATTTTTCTTCCTCCAGAAATTTTGATTTCAATCTTTCAGCCATACATCCCAAAACGCCTACCAGTAATTCCGGCTTGTACTTTTTCATTTTTCTAAATTCACCAAGCCTTCTTCTCACGGTTGCTTCCGCCTTTTCACGTATGGAACACGTATTGATGAAAATCATATCCGCATTTTCAAATTGCATCGTAATTCCAAAACCTTCTTTTTGCAAAATCGATGCTACCACTTCACTATCAGCAAAGTTCATTGCGCAGCCATAACTTTCGATATAAAATTTTTTGGTAAGCGGGTTTGAGGCAATTTCTTTTGGTGCGAAGGCTTCTCCCTGCCTGCTTTCATCATGTTTTTTCTCAAGAATTAATTCCTGCATCTAATTTTATTTCTTAGCGCGCAAAGATAATAAATTAAAAAATTGCGTCAGTATGGCAGAAAGTTAATAATCGACAGGAATTATTAATATCAAATGTTTGTAGTAACAACCAAGGTTTATTTACAGCAGCCAAAGAAATAAACCGTTTTTTGTTCCAGCAGTTGGCAATACGGCTTAATTTTTAGCTATAAATTTTGCGACTCTCATAATTTTTCCCCTAGTTAATGAAAGCGTATCATTTTTTAGATAAAAATGATTTGTGGCAGAGAGCGCTTTAAAAAATTCATTTTCATATTGCAGCGCCGGGCAAAATACTTTTGTGCTTACCAGCGGACCAAAAGAAATTTCGTTGTTTTTTAAAACGTAAGTACCGGAAAACGCATTACAACCACCGTTACCTTCTACACGATTTTGGTCTTTATGCAGGATCAGATAGATTTCCTTTCGCTCCGGCGTATCACTAATCGGTTTTCCCATTAATTCCAATAAAGTCCAGTGTGTTTCCTCCAGCGGTGTCTTTATAAATGTTTCAGGATTTTGGGAAGTCATTTTATTTGCCGGGTTGCAATTCATATAAATGCCGGCAAAACCGATTAAAGCAGCAATGATTATTTCAAATCTTAATTTCATGGCTTTTCGTTTTTATTTTCGGGGAAATAATTCCATATTTTTTATGAATATGTTACTTTCACTTTTAATTTCTACTGATGGCCAAAAAAAGAAAACTGTTTTCGCCCATTACCATGTTGATGATTGTGATTGTATTTGCTGCGATAGCTACGTGGTTTGTACCCGCAGGAAAATACAACACACTTTCTTATAATGATCACAATTTCAAATATAGTACCGATTCTTCCGAAGTTATTTTGCCGTTTACCAAACACACGCTGGATAGTCTAGGTATTTTTATTTCTCCTGAAAAGTTTTCTTCCGGTTCTATCAGAAAACCTGTTTCAGTTCCTGGTACTTTCCACTTAGTTCACAAAAATTCACAGGGCGCAATTGATATTCTTGAAGCGCCTTTAAAAGGTATTACTGATGCGATAGAGATCATTTTATTCCTGCTTATTATCGGCGGATTTATGAACGTTTTTCATGAGACAGGAGCGATGGTAAAAGGGCTAACCTCACTTTCTTACAAAATGAAAGGAAAAGAATCATGGCTGATCATAATCCTCACTTTTTTATTTTCATTTGCAGGTGCTTCTTATGGAATGGCTGAAGAAGCATTGGTTTTTTACCCGGTAATGGTTCCATTATTTCTTGCGGCCGGCTATGATCTTTTAGTGCCGGTTGCAGTAATTTTTGGTGGTACAAATCTTGGAACTCTTTCATCTTTTACAAATCCATTTTCAACTATTATCGCTTCAAACGCCGCAGGTGTAAATTGGGCTGATGGGCTCACAGAGCGTGTTTTAATGTTTTTGATTTCTACAGCTATCATGATTTGGTATTTGGTTCGTTATGCGCAGAAAGTAAAAAAAGATCCGTCGAAATCTCTTGTTTATAAAACAGATGGCAACGCGATGTCTCCATATGAAAATATAAAAAGTACAGCCATTGCAGAGCCGCTATCTGTCAGAACCAAACTTTTATTGATACTTTTTTTAGCTACATTTTTAACCATGATTGCAGGTGTTGTTTGGTTCGATTGGTGGCTGTTGGAAATGTCTGCATTATTTCTTGCCGTCTCCATTTTAATTGCAGTTATAACAAAAACAAACGAAAGGAAATTTCTTGAACAATTTATAAAGGGCGCCGAAAGCTTATTGGCAGTTGCGTTTATCGTAGGTGTGGCACGAGGTGTTACCATCGTATTAAATGATGGGCATATCAGCGATTCAATCTTATTTTATTCTGCAAAATTAGTAGGCGGAATGCCGCCATCCCTTTTCATAATTGTATTGCTTCTTTTGTTTATCATTTTTACTTTATTTATTTCGTCTTCATCAGGAATGGCGGTGCTTACAATGCCGATCATTGGGGGACTTGCCGTCATTGTAAATGTGCCGGGAAGAGAAATTGTAAACGCATATTTATTTGGAATGGGCATTATGGGATTTCTTACGCCAACCGGTTTAATTCTCCCTTCTCTTGCTTTGGTAAATGTGAGTCTCAAAGCCTGGTGGAAGTTTATTTATCCGTTCCTCATCATACTTCTTGTTGTTTGTTCATTGTTTTTAATGATCGGAATTTATATCAAATAGCAACTTCTAAAATTTCACATTTTTGATTAAAATTGAGGTTCAGTATTTGCTGTTTTTTGATTTAAAAAGACATAATTTATGAAAAGAAAAAATATTGTAAAGCTTGTACCCCTTTCTTTTTTCGCTTTATTGATCTCAATGCTATTATATAGTTGTTCCTCTTCAAAAAGTACCGTCAAATTAAATTCTGATGAGGTGAAAAATATCGTTGATTCTTCCCGTTTTGTTTTTGTGGCAGAAAGAGTAAATCCTTTGCGGGGAGCTTCCCGTTATCTTACTTCCCGGTACGATGTAGTTGTTAAGAAAGATACCGTTAATTGTTATCTTCCCTATTTTGGGCGTGCTTACCAGGCGCCTATGGATCCTTCAAAAGGAGGAATTCAATTTACCTCTACAAACTTTTCTTATAACCTGACAGCAAAAAATAATAACCAATGGGAGGTGAGTATTAAGCCGAATGATTATCAGGATGTGCAGCAATTGTATTTTAATATTTTTGAAAATGGAACAGCAAGTTTAAATGTAGTGAGTGCACACAGAGATGCAATTTCATTCACGGGACATATTGAAAGAATAAAACAATAACAAAGGATTAATCATAAAAATGGATCAGCAGACTGGTAAATATCTTTTAATTGCAGGCGTAATAATTGTTGCTGCCGGCATAGTTGTTTATTTTTTTCACGATTATTTTAAATG
>JAHEZB010000205.1 GCA_023251285.1 Chitinophagaceae bacterium
CCTTTTTTAACGATTCTACACTGGAAGAAGCGTTTGGTATTTTATTGAACAATGCCAATATTGAGAAGAAATACAATGTTACTTTATACTTTGATGAAGCAGTGAATGACTCAAATATCAATCGGGATCTGCAATTAAATCTTTACCGGATATTGCAGGAACAACTTAGAAATATTCTCAAATATGCTCAGTGTAAAAATATCGAAGTGGATCTGCTGATAAGCAATTATAAATTAAAAATGCGTATTGCCGACGATGGGGTTGGCTTTGATATAAATGCAGTAAAAGGGGGGATTGGCCTGTCAAATATGAAAAGGCGTGTTGAGCTATTCGATGGCCGCTTTGATGTATATTCTTCGGCTGGCAATGGTTGTGAGTTGGTTATTGATATTCCTCTGAGAGTTGATAATCTTGTTGAAGAAAAATAGGAGAGACAATTTACGAATTTGTCAAAACGCCTGCTTGCCTTGCATTTCAATAAACCAATAACGCCAACTTCCTGGATAACTGGAATTTACAGCAAATAAACAAATATCTGTTTTTCAGGTTTACAAATTGGGTAATTGTAAGAGTACCGTCAAAGTATTTACCGCTCGTGTAAATCTTTTTTCAATTCTCCGTTCAAGGGCTACCTGTAGGTTCTAAATCCCTATCTTTGAGCGAATTAACAACACAACTTTTTCATTTAAATTTTTTATTTCACATGCTAAAAACCAGAATCCTTTTTGTCTTGTCATTCGTTTTGATAAGCAGTTTTTCATTTTCCCAAAGTGAAAAGTCGGTTTACAACGAACACGACCTTTTTAATCCAAATTTCTATCCTTCTTCTGTGAACGAATATCGTACTGCAGATGGAGAACCGGGCCTGAAATACTGGACAAATAAAGCCAGTTATAAGATCAGTGCTACTTTAGATACAGCAAAAGATGCAATAACCGGAAGCGTAACCATCTATTATACCAATAACAGTCCGCAGGCTTTGCCGTTTCTGTGGCTATATTTAGATCAGAATCTTTTCAGACCTGATTCACGCGGACAAGCAAAAGCGCCGGCAACAAGGAAAAGCCGTTATACCAATCTCGGTTCAACCTTTGAAGGCGGATTTAACATCCAATCGGTAAAACTGGTTTCTTCAGAAAAAGGAAAAACATCTTCTTCCAATGTCTTTAATCTTATCTCTGATACAAGAATGCAGATACGCTTGCCAAAAAAGCTGGAACATGGACAGACTGCAGAAATTAAAATTGATTATTCGTATAATATTCCGGCAGATGGCAGTGACCGTACAGGAGTTTTACCAACAAAAAACGGGAAAATTTATGCAATTGCACAATGGTATCCACGCATGTGTGTGTATGATGATGTTGAAGGATGGAATACACTGCCCTATTTAGGCGCGGGAGAGTTTTACCTGGATTATGGCGATTATGATTATTCTGTTACCGCACCTGGAAATCTGATCGTTGTCGGTTCAGGAGATTTGCAAAATCCAAAAGATGTATTGACATCCACAGAAATCAAAAGACTGGATGAAGCACGTAAAAGCGATAAAACCGTATTGATTCGCAGCGCTGATGAAGTAACCAATCCTGCTTCGCGTCCAGAAAAAGGTAACATTACGTGGCATTTTAAAATGAAAAATTCCAGGGATGTTTCGTGGGCAGCTTCCAAAGCTTTTATTTGGGATGCGGCAAGAATTAATTTTCCTTCCGGTAGAAAAGGACTGGCTCAAAGTGTTTACCCGGTTGAATCCAATGGAAATAATGCCTGGGAACGCTCCACAGAATACGTGAAGGGAGCCCTGGAAGGATATTCTAAAAGATGGTTTGAATTTCCATACGACAATGCAACGAACGTAGCTTGTAACATTAACGGGATGGAATATCCCGGAATTGTATTTTGTAATGCAAAATCAAAAGGAGCAGGACTTTGGGGAGTAACTGATCACGAATTTGGTCATACCTGGTTTCCAATGATCGTGGGCAGCAATGAGAGAAAATATGGTTGGATGGATGAAGGCTTTAATACGTTTATCAATGGCCTCTCGTCTAAAGATTTTAATAATGGAGAATACGCGGGCAGAAGAAGAAACAGCGGAGCAAATATGTACAAATTCATCTTTGGGCCAACAAGTGAAACGGTTATGAGTGAGCCGGATGCATTGTTGGAAAAAAATATTGGCGTTGCCTTATATTTCAAACCCGGATATGCATTGGATCTTTTGAGAAATAATATCCTGGGCCCTGAAAGATTTGACTATGCTTTCAGAACATATATTGAAAGATGGGCTTACAAACATCCAACTCCATGGGATTTTTTCCGCACGATAGAAAATGTGGCCGGTGAAGATCTGGGCTGGTTTTGGGAAGGAATGTTTATTAAAAATTATAAACTCGACCAGGCCATTACTGATGTACAATATGTGGACAATGATCCGGCAAACGGCGCCCTGGTAACAGTTGTAAATCTGGATAAAATGGCGATGCCGTTGTATCTTCAATATCAAACCGAAAGCGGCAAATCGGATACGGTAAAAGTTCCGGTGGAAATATGGCAAAACGGAAATACCTGGATTCAGAAACTGGATACAAAAGAAAAACTGAAATCTGTAACCATCGATCCGGAGCATGTTTTTCCGGATGTGGATGCCGATAATAATACGTGGACTCCTAAACCTTAATTTTAAATAAAAATTATAATGGCTACCTGGATATTGATAACCAGGTAGTCATTTTTAATTTTAAGAAAGCGTTGCATCATTTTGTCAATTAATCGATACTTTTGCACCCTTTTATGAAACCAATCAGCGAAATATTTCCTTTATTATCGGAGCCAAAAAAAATTGCCGTCACTTTTCATCAAAAGCCTGATGCGGATGCAATGGGCTCGGGATTGGGTTTGTATAATTTTTTGATCCAGTTTGGCCATTCGGTTACCGTTATTTCTCCTACCAATTGGGCTGGTTTTTTGAGCTGGATGCCGGGTGGAAAAAAAGTCTTGGATTTTGAAATGCAGAATGAAAAAGCATTGAATGCTTTGAACGAAGCCGAATGGCTTTTCTGCCTTGATTTTAATGTGCTTAGCCGCACCAGGAATATGGAACGGGTCATTGCTGATTTAAAATGTATCAAAATATTAATTGACCACCATCAACAGCCACAAACAGAGGTTTTTGATTATGGAATCAGTGATACGCAAAAAAGTTCTACTGCAGAGATGGTTTTTGATTTTATCATCAACAGCGGCCATGCTGAAAAAATAAACACCGAAGTTTCTGAATGCTTGTATGCCGGTGTAATGACCGATACGGGCTCATTCAGGTTTAACTCCACTTCCGCAGATGTTCATAGAATGGTAGCGAAATTAAAACAAACAGGATTTAACCACAGCCAGGTTCATGAAAATTTATTTGATAATTTCATGGAAGGAAGATTTCGTTTTTTTGGCAACACTTTGCTGCACCGCATGGAAATATTTTATGAATACAACACAGCGCTGATTGCTATTCCACAAAAAGATTTAATAAAGTACAACGTAAAAACCGGTGATACCGAAGGCCTCGTTAATTTTCCATTAAGCATCAAAGGAATTAAACTTGCAGCCGTAATTATAGACAGGGGAGATGAAAGGAAAAGTTCGTTCAGAAGCAAAGGGGGTTTTGATGTAAATACTTTCGCAAGAAAATATTTTAATGGGGGCGGGCATTTCAATGCCGCCGGTGGACGAAATACCGAACCATTGGAAGTAGTGGTAGAAAAATTTAAAAATGCACTGAAAGAAAATAAAGAACACTTAAACAATTAACCATTTATAAAAAATCAAACATGAACAAAACTTTTGGCCTGCTTGCCGCGGCGATTATTTTTCTGGCGTCAGGTTGTAATGAACAAAAATTTATAAAAGATGCTGATGGCACCGAACATAAGATCATCCGTAATTCCAATGGTAAAAAAGCCGTTGCAGGAGATTTTATGGAGATGAATATAACAGCGAAATATAAAGACAGCGTACTTTTTAGCAGCCTGCAAAGCAGCCAGCCACGTTTCATTCCTTTTGATACCGTACAAATGCCTCCTTATTTTAAGGAAGTACATGAAGGCGATAGTTTGGTGATCAGGCAATCAACAGATTCACTGATTAAATCTGGTCAGGCAGCGCCTTTTATGAAAAAAGGAGAGTACGTAGTGCAGACTTTCAAAATCGTAAAACTGTTTCCAAGCAAAGAAGCTGCTGACAGTGTTGCCAAAACTTTTGAAGCCGCAGCTAAAATTTACAACAGTAAAAAAACCGAAGATCGTATTGAAAAAGAGATTGCAACCGATGATTCTTTAGTGAAAGCCGATGACAAGATCATCCAGGATTACATGGCTAAAAATAATCTGAAAGGAACTAAAACCAAATGGGGAACTTATGTAGTAATTGACACCGCCGGCACTGGTCCGATGATTACGAATAAAGACGTAGCGGTTGTAAATTATACAGGCCGTACTTTCAACGACAGTACTTTTGATTCAAACACGAATCCAAAATTCGGACACCCTGAACCGTTATATGTTGACATGAGCGAATACCGCGTGATTCCAGGTTGGATTGATGGTTTGAAACTGATGCAAAAGGGAAGTGTTGGAAAAATCATCGTTCCTTCTTATTTAGCGTATGGAAAAAATGGCGCTCCTCCAAGGGTTGCTCCTAATTCGAACCTTGTTTTTGATATTAAAGTTACAGACATAGTAGACCAGGAAGCGTATCAGAAAGAACAGGAAAAGGAACAACAACAAATGATGCAGCAGCGCCAGATGATGGAACAAATGCAAAGGCAAATGCAGCAACAGCAACAGCAGCAACAACAACAAAAGAACCAGCCTCCGAGTGGGAAATAAAACCGGACAAGTAATCAATTAAAAAAATGCCAGGTCGTATTAACACCTGGCATTTCTTTTTCCGGTAAACCAACAAATATTCCCAATTTGTATTTTTATAAAAAACATTTATGCCTTCTTGTACGCTTCCAATAATGTAATCGCTTCCCTTGCTTCTTTTACATCATGCACGCGAAGAATAGAAGCACCGTTTAATAAAGCAATGGTATTTAAAACGGTTGTACCGTTCAAAGATTCTTCTGCAGTGGTTTTTAAAGTTTTGTAAATAGTCGATTTTCTTGAAAGGCCGGATAGTATTGGCTTTTCAAGCATTTTGAATACATGAAGATGTTTTAATAAATGTAAATTCTGGGAGATATTTTTTCCAAAACCAAAGCCAGTGTCAATAATAACATCATCGATTCCGGCACGTTTGCATTCATCAATTTTTCCGATAAAAAAATCGAGAATCTCTTTAACAACATCTTCATAATGCGTTTGATATTGCATTGTTTCCGGCACGCCTTTCAGATGCATGCAGACGTAAGGAACTTTTAATTTTCCAACAGTGGCAATCA
>JAHEZB010000206.1 GCA_023251285.1 Chitinophagaceae bacterium
TAACCGTGGAAAAGGCGAACGATTTTCTCCGACGGATTTATTATGTGTTTCACTGGCTACCTGCATGCTCACTACGATGGGAATAAAAGCAGCAGATATGAACGTAAACATTAGCAACGCAAGAGCCGATGTAACGAAGCATATGGCCAGTGATCCTCGCCGGGTTGCAAAGATTGAAGTAACGGTGACTTTGCCTGGAAATGCTAATGAAAAAGAAAGACTCATTTTGGAAAAAACAGGAACGAATTGTCCTGTAGCAAAAAGCATTCATCCGGAGATTGTGTTGGTCCTGAATTATCAATGGATGGAATGAGGATCGTTAATTTGCTGATGAAGCGTCAGTAAAATAACTTTTAATAAGAATTGTTAATTTTAGCAGGCAGTCCTGTTTATTACATTTTCACGTTATCGAAGCAAGGAGTTTCCAATCGCACATTCAAGACAAAGTTTTTTATTACAATAAGCGTTTTTCAATTGAATAAAAGCCTGAGAGTCAAAAGCGTTTTTATTCGAATAATGCAAACTTTCAAAACCTTTGGTTATTGAATTTTTTTCAGGAGAAATTTCTTCAAGCCATTTGATCGCTTTCTCTTTATACACTTCTTCCTTGTGATGCAGTCCATAAGCAAATAGAATGGGAACGATTGTGTTGATGATAAGATTGTCAATCATTTGCTTGCCTAAAGATTTTTTTTTCTGTTCTGCCGTTTCGTCGAAAATATAATGGTAATGCCAATAATCATTCGCTTCCAGATTGAACATTTTTTTTACTTCAGCGACTGAATATGTTTCTTTTATTTTAGAAAATAAATGTTCACTATTGTGAATCAGCATCGCCAATTGAGCCAGCCGAATTGTGGGAAAATTAGCGGGACGCATTCTTAAAAAAAACAGTTCACCATCTACCGGTTGCAGATGATATTTTTTTTGATAAAAACGATACTCCTTTTGCAACATGATTGGATATTTTTCTTCAAAATCTTTTTTTAACAACCCTGCCTGTCCAAACAACATTGCTTCGATCTGGATCAAATTATGTTTGTGCTTTGCCAGTACAGACAAGGGTAAAGATTGTGCAATCTTTTTAAACATTTCACTGTTTACTTTCAGCCCAAAATTCGCCGCGATCAACCACCAGAAAGTTTCTTCCCAATGAAAATTTGTTTCCGATAAGATTTGGAAAATATTTTGCGATTTTATCAACACTCTTTCCGCTACAAGCCGCTGTTTCCAACTGGTTAACGAAAGTTCACGCAATTGATGTGGCAGTTTTTCACAGGCGATAAATTGACTATTTTGTCCAAGCTGTTTGTATTTCTCTAAAAGTAAATTTGGAACACGGCTTTGCAATTCAAGCGTCGGTAAATTATTTCCGTTTGCATCTTTTATTTCGGCATCATGGTTCCATACAATATGAAGAATAATATTTTTGTAATTTTCATCAGCACTATGATTGTGCAAATTCCAATGTGAAGAATTGATATGCAGTTCGACATTACCTGCCCACAACGTATCATTGATCTTAATTTTTGCTTCTGTAAAATCCGGCCCTTGGTTCCGATTATGTGATCCGGGGTGAATCACGAGTATCTCATCGCCGGTTGTGCTCGTTAACTGATGATTGTTGTAATATTGAAATTTCCAGATGTATTGGAGAATGTCTTCTTTCATAGCAGTGAAATATTTTGAATAATAAATATAAAGAATAAAAAACAAGACTGCTAAAAAAGCACTTTGAGGAATAAAAATTAAAGTTCAAAAAATCGTTTATTTAGATTTTACCATTATTTTTGGCACCCAATTTAATCATGTCTCAAAAGACGTGTTTGTAATTGCCCGGGTGGCGAAATTGGTAGACGCACTGCTTTCAGGTGGCAGCGTTCGCAAGGATGTGCTGGTTCGAATCCAGTCCCGGGCACAAGAAAAGTCTGTAAATAGTGGTTTACAGACTTTTTCATTTCTGTCAAATTTTCACTTTGTTTCGGTTTCTACCGTATTTTCCACTTTTAAAATCTCTTGCAATTTTGTGAACAATCATGCCTGGGCAACGACAACTTCCGAAAAGTACGGTTATTAAAAAGGAATTACTGAGAATCGGCATTGAAAATAATTGTAGACAAATACAATGCAATTCTTTGTTCCCAAAAACGTTCCTCTTATATCAAAATTTCAGGAATTTTTCTTATTTTACATTAATATCAACAACCATTGAGGAAAACTCTTTAAAATGGCGAAACTTTTACTTGTCGATGATCATGCTATAATCAGAACCGGTTTGAAGCTGCTGGTCCAAACGTCTTTTGCGCACTGCAGAATCGATGAGGCAAATGACGGTAATGCTGCTTTTGAAATGATAAAAGATTCCGATTATGATTTGGTTGTTATGGATGTAAATATGCCAAACACGGATTCGTTTGGTGTTTTACAAACGATACTTACAGTTAAGCCATCCACAAAAATCATTATGTTTAGTATGAATTCAGAAGAAATTTATGCAAAAAGATATCTGAAAATGGGTGCAATAGGATATTTAAAAAAAGAAGCTTCTAACGATGAAATAATAAAGGCGATTACTTTAGGTTTAAATAATAAGATGTATGTGAGTCAGGAACTGAAGGAAATATTATTAACCGATTTGAAATCAAGCAGCCACTCAGAAAATCCATTCGATAAATTATCTCCACGTGAATTTGAAATTGTGCAACATCTTGTACAGGGCGATTCCGTTTCTCAACTATCTGAAAAATTACAGCTTCACACTTCTACCATTGGTACCCATAAATCGAGGATATTCGAAAAATTAAACTGCCATAATGTTATCGAACTAATCAATCTTGCAAAAATTTATAAGGTGGTTCTTCCATCATAATTCACTTTACTATGAAGTATTATGACGTTTGAATCAGAAATTGAGCCGGCTGTCGTTGCTGTCGTTTATTTTCTACAAACAATTCAATGATTTTCTACAAATTCGTAACTGATAGACGCTTATTTTCGGATCATTAATCATTAGCACACCGACAAAAATCCATCTCACTATTGTCTTCTGATTGATAACGCAAAAACTTAACGACACAAACAGTTGTGCCGTTGGTCCCCTCGAAACCAAAAAAGCGACCGCGTTAAGCTGTCGCTTTTTTTATAGAAAATTTACTACATCAATTTCTTTCTTTAACTACATCTTACTGAATATAATATTCTCAACTTTGCTCAACCGCATCACAATACTAACCAGTAATGCATTTATGAAAAACGTTTCCAAACAATACTTTTTATTGATTATTTCTTTTGTCCTTTTTTCGACAAAGTTGCTTGCGCAAGCACCTGCATGTCCGGGAGGTGATCCGATGGAAGTGGATTCTGCCACATATATGGTTCCATTAAAACCAGCTAAAAACAAGCAATTAACACCTTCCGGTAGTTCACCCTCAGCAAACAGCCAAGATTCTAATAACAAAACAAGTGAAAAGCTGCAGCTAAACAAAAAAGAGGAAGAAGACGCACACCAAATCTTCTAAATAATCCGCAATTCCTGATATCACTCCCTGATAATCAGTTCTACTCGAGAAGAGAAGCTTTCCCTTAATCATCAACATTCCATTCGGTGTGAAATGAACTAAACGATAATTCCGCATATTACTTCCTCTACTGACAACCATCGATGTTTATATTTTAAAAGGCGGAAAAATACAATTGATTAACCTGGCTCGATGTAATGCGATCTCATCAGCTTCACAAAAGTCTCCTTATCTCGTGCCATTCAAAGAAGCTTCGTGAACATTCTTAAAAAACCTTTCCAATCGAAAACATTAATAAAAACCGTGAATTTTCATTCATGCTTTTTAAAGAAAAAAAATAATGACTCTTTTACTTCGCCGTTATATTTTTCTGTGGAACCGCCTCCCAAATTTTTAATTCATATGGAGCCAGCGTAACTAAGACACTTTGGTCAGGTGGAACAAGTTTGCCTGCTTGCAGTTCTTCTGATGAAAATATATTTTTTAATTTAAAAGAGCTTAATTCAGTTGATGGTAATTCAAATATTTCTTTAAGATTTACTTCAAAAGTTTTTTTCGTACCAGATGGATTTCTCAATGAGAATATACCTTTACGCAAATTCCAGGAAGCGTAACCATAGACTTCTCCTTTTTCAGGATCGCCTCCAATCCAGTGCACATCTTTTAAAACATCTTTATTTTCATTTGACCATTTGGCGGCTCTTGCCAAACAATCCCACATAGGAACAGTAAGTAAATGTGGATTGATATACATTTCCTGGAGGCTCGTGCCGCTTGCAAAGAATGACCATATGCCATCAGAGATATTTTTTGTATCCATTTCCAATGAAGCCGGATAGCCGACATTTGTAATGCAAATTCCATGAAGCATCACTGAATTTAAAGGATATAGCGGTGCTCTTTGCACCACATTTTTATACGATTCTCCATCGCGGTAAGTAATCCATTGTTGACGCTTACTTCCGCTACCAGCGAAACCAAAATCATTTCCTGCACGCCATATGGCATCGCCATAATAAAGCCAATAAACAGAAGGCCAGGTTCCAACAGTGAGGCTTAAATATATATCCGGATTGATGCTTCTAAGTTTCTGAGTCAGCAGGAGCAAGGCTTCTATGTCTTTCTGATATTTCAAACCTGCGCCACTTGCGCCGTTTCCCGCTCCTACTCCATCAAATTTAAAAATAGCCACTTTGTCTTTTCGCATAAAATCCGTTGTCACTTTTTCGAACCTTTTAAAATAAACCGGGCCTGCCAATGAAAAGCCATTTTCATTCGTTTCAAACGGAGGATTTTGCAAACCACCATATTTTAATCTTTCCATTTTTGCAGAATCATATCCTCCCCACGGTGAAAGCCATAAACCTAATTCAGCACCATAACTTTCCGCAAGGCTTTTCATGTTTGTAAACCCGTTTGGGAAAAATTTGCTTACCCTCCAAAGCGAAGCATTATCATCCCAGCCATCATCAAATAAAAACGCTTTCAGTTTTACATTTCTTTTCTTGATCAAACTATCACCATACATTTTGATCCGGTCCAAACATAAAGAATCAGTCATTTTTCTATCAATCCATGAAAGGTCGTACCACGAATTGTAATGTAAAAATGGCCGGTAAGGATGTGCTCTTTCTCTTTCCACATAATATAAAAACCCGCGCCGCAATTGCTTTTGAGGAGTAACGCCAAAAACAGTGGTGATGACCATGCTGTCTGAATGTTTTAAAACGTCCTGTCTTGGTAAATAACAATCTGCACTTTCTTTATTGATCTCATTTTTGCTCATCGGATGTTCCAAAGCAAAAAACATTTCATCAGAGATTAATGGTGTTCCATCTACTGTTCCCATTTGTTTTGCATTTGCTGAAGCGATTTCAAGCATCGTATATTTTACAATTTCT
>JAHEZB010000207.1:0-1096 GCA_023251285.1 Chitinophagaceae bacterium
TTCAGTAAAAACCCAACCGGAAACGTAATGCAAAATGCCATACACAATGCCGCATTGTATGGCTTCAGTGAAATAAAACCAAGGTTCAGGATTCTTTTGCCGAGAATAAAATTGAAGCTGATATAAAAAAGAAAGATGTCGAGGAGCATATTGCTTCCACCGCAAACAGCATATCGAAAGGTTTGCAAAGGCATGACCTTTTTAAAAGGCGGATAAAAAAAATCTATAAACGCAAGGATCTTTTTACGCATTTGTTCGCTCGATAATTTTTGATACTAAAATTCCCGGCTTATGCCGGGAATTTATTATAAAAATCTTCTTGATTTACTTGATCACGTAACGAAGACCAATGCCTAATGATAAGTTAGAACCGGTATATGGCGCCAGGTAGAAAAACGGATCAAGGCCCAGGCTTACATCAATCGGTGCGTCAGCAAACTTGTAATCAACGCCGCCGGTCAAACGCAAAGCGAATGTGGTACTATTATTACGGTTGCCATCAACTCTTGGCCCGGTTCCAAAGCCCAGCATAGCGCCACCTCCAACAAAATATTGCAATCCTTCTGCACCGGAGATTGGCCCCTGGTATTGGTATAATCCTTCAATTCCTATACCGCCATTAAAAAATAATAATGATCCTTCCAGCGCCGTGTTTGCTGACGTAGAATGACGGACATTGACACCTCCAATAGAGCCATCACCTGTATAGAATTTAGCTCCTAATGCAGTCTGATATGTTTGTGCATTTGCTGCCAGGGCTGCTGAAAATATAAATGCAAACAGGAAAACAAATACTTTTTTCATAAAGTTGATTTTAAATTTTTGCTGAAATAATTAATTTTTCTGGCGCAAAAGTATTGATTAAATAATTTGAATAGAAATGTTTTTGCACTTTGATTTTATCTTTAAAATATTAAAAAATCCGGAACGGCGAGCCGTCTCATTTTTTTAGTATTTCATTAAAATAAACTGGTGTTAAAAGAAGTAAATAGTTATTATCTGACGTACGATTTTACGTCATTCATCAGGAAGCCACTTTTAATTTATCTCCAAAAACTTTTTTCAATTTATCAAGTTTTGGTTTTATAATATAATA
>JAHEZB010000207.1:1106-5415 GCA_023251285.1 Chitinophagaceae bacterium
GGATAAAAGACTTTAAATGGTTCGATGGCCGTTACAATGGGAGAACTAAAAACATGACTCTCATTCAACGCTGTTTTATATTTTTCGGCTTTTTCTTTTTGTTCTTCATTGTGATAAAAAATGACACTTCTGTATTGCGGGCCGACATCGTTTCCCTGCCTGTTTAAGGTAGTAGGATCATGTGTTTCCCAAAATACTTCTAAAAGTTCATCGAAAGATATTTTTGATGGATCATATGTAATTTGCAAACATTCGGCATGGCCGGTATTTTTATTGCAAACCTGTTCGTATGTTGGATTCTCTACATGACCACCGGTATATCCGCTAACAACTTTTTCTACTCCTTTCAATTGCTGAAAAACGGCCTCTGTGCACCAGAAACAACCGTTTGCAAATGTCGCAGTTTCTAATTCTTTTTCATTATTCATTTTCGTCTTTTTATTGTTACAACAAAATTCCACAGATGGTAAACGAAGAAATAACTGAGAATTTAATTTTTAAATTTACCCATTGAGCCAATATTTCTTAAGCCCCATTATTTCACAAGCTTCACATTCACTGCATTAGCACCTTTTGGGCCCATTTCTATTTCAAAGCTAACTTTATTGTTTTCTTTGATTGGCTGAGATAAGGAATTTGCATGAACGAATACACTTTCATGTGTCGCCTGATCTTTTATAAATCCGTATCCTTTATCGTTATTAAAAAAGGTAACAATCCCTGTGTGGATAAGGTCTTCGGGATTTACGGGTTCCTGTTTGGGAACGCCAATTTCAATGTCTTCCACATTTACAATTATTTTTTTACGTGGATCTGGCGGTTTGGATGAAAGATTTCCGTTTTCATCCAGGTAAGCGTATTCGCTTTCAGGATTTAGTTTATTGTTTTCTCTGCGCTCTTGCTTTTTTTCTGCTTTCTCTTTTTTATTTTGTTTTTTTTTTCTTTTCTCTTTCCTTCTTATTCCAGGTTTCTGCCATATACTATTTTGCTGATTTTTTTATTGATTCTGTAGAATCGGATGATGATTGATGTGTACATATTCCCAAAAAAAAATTTTCTGGTGATCAAAGGTACATCAATATTTTTCTTCTTCTGAGAATACTTGTACGGAATCTGCAACTTACTTCGGTGGTTTAAAATCCGGATTGTTGTACATAGATTTATCGAATAAATAATACTTGCCGTCTTTAAAATTTTTCCAATACCTGTGTCCCATTACATCATAATATAACCGGCCATCGACGCTCTTGCTCGCCGCTTCATCATTTACCGTGATCACTTTGGGAAATTCAGGTTTCGGCTTTGGTTTAATAACCGGTTTTGGACTCTCTGCCGAATCAACTTTTTTTGTTTCAGCTGGTGGCACAGTTATCACTGGTTTTTTTTCTTCAGAAGAAGTATTGCTTTTTGCCGGAACAACTGTTGCTGTTTTCGAAGGATGGACTTTTTTGCTGCAACTGTTTAGCATAAAGCCGGTAAAAGCAATAATGATCAGTAAAGATTTTTTATACATTATTTAAAAGAATTATTTCCTGATAAAACCAAAAATTATGCCTTTAAATCAGAAACATTCCTAGAAAAAAAATGGAAGCGACTTTTAGCAGCTTCTTTTAAAAAGATTTTAGGTTTTGCTACTCAGTCTTTCATACATCTTAGGAAAACGTACGGCAAAAGCAGGGCAGATCAAGTACATTCTCCTGACTTCATCGTTTGGGTGTCCTGGAAAGATAAAGGCTGCGAGAGTCGAATAAACAGCTAAAAAACCGAAATCAATTTTGGTAGATTAATTTTCAGGGCTTTAAATTAACCTTGGGTGTCCCATTGATGAAGTTAGGAAAAATATTTTAGGTTTTGCTACTCAGTCTTTCATACATCTTAGGAAAACGTACGGCAAAAGCAGGGCAGATCAAGTACATTCTGAATGGAACGGTTTCGCCAAATCGTAAGATTTTTAAATAAGAATAATTTCATTCGATGTCAATTATTCTTTAAAGGGCGGAAAGTGCGTATCGCATTTCCCGGCTTTTTTTAATTGATAAGATCAGCCAGAACCATTGCTGTCACTGCTTCTAATACAACCGGAACGCGCAAAGCAATACAAAGGTCATGTCTTCCTTTTACAGAAAACGGTTCAACGTTGCCGGTTTCCACATTCAGTGTTTCCTGTATTTTTGGAGTGGAAGAAGTGGGTTTTACCACAATGCGAAATATCAATTCGTTGCCGTTGGTAATGCCCCCAACGATGCCGCCTGCATTGTTTGTAGCAGTAGTACCATTAGCATTTATCAGGGAATCGTTGTGTTCGCTTCCAAACATCTTTGCAGCAGCGAAACCAGCGCCAAATTCAATCCCTTTTACTGCAGGAATAGAAAAAACTGCGTGACTGATCAATGATTCTACCGAATCGAAGAACGGTTCTCCAAGACCGATGGGTAAATTAGAAACTTTGCATTCTACAATTCCCCCGATCGAGTCTTTTGCATCAATCGCTTTTTGCAATCCTTTTTCCAGATCTTTTTCACCGCCAATTTCCAGGATCGTAGAATCAATTTCAATTTTGTTATCACCCGGAAAAGTTCCAACCACTTTTTTTGCCACAACTCCGGCAGCAACCAATGCAACTGTAAGCCTTCCGCTGAAATGGCCGCCACCACGATAATCTTCGAATCCTTTGAATTTCTTATGTGCTACAAAATCTGCATGCCCGGGTCGTGGAACGGCTCTTTGCTTTTCATAATCGCCACTGCGGGTATTGCTATTTTTAAATAAGATCGTTATCGGCGCTCCGGTACTTGTATCATTAAAAACACCACTGATTATTTCCGGAATATCATCTTCTTTGCGTGGTGTGGTGCCTTTTGCACCTGGTTTTCTTCTTTCAATATCGTTTTTAAAATCGTCGACCGTGAGGCGAATTCCCGGTGGACAACCGTCAATCACAATGCCTACGTATTCACCGTGTGACTGTCCAAGAATCTGTACCCTAAAATTTTTCCCAAAAGAATTCATTATTAATATTTTTTCTAAACCATCTAAACTTTCTAAACCATCAATCTTCAATTAATACCCATATTCCCTCAAATGAATTTCATTATCCCGCCACTTCGGGCGCACCTTTACAAACAACTCCAGGAATACTTTGCCACCTATAAATTCTTCAATGTCTTTCCGCGCCATAGTTCCCAGTTGTTTGATCATTTTTCCGCCTTCACCCAAAATAATTCCTTTCTGTGTTTCTCTCTGAACAATAATATCGGCGGTGATCTTTGTAAGCGTTGTTTTTTCTTTAAATTCCTGAACAAGAACCGTTGTATGATAAGGAATTTCTTCCTGGTACAAATAAAAGATTTTCTCACGGATCAATTCACTCACAAAAAATTTCATCGGAAGATCGCTCAAATTATCATCATTATAAAATGGCTCTCCTTCCGGCAGCAAAGAAATAATTGCATCCAGCAATTCCTGTATTCCTTTATTTTTTAACGCAGAAATTTCTACTACTTTCTTACAATATTTCTTTTCAGAAAAAAATGCCACCGCTTTATCAACTGTTTCTTTATTCACCAGGTCGGTTTTATTCAAAACCACTATTGCCCGAGCTTTTAGTGAAAGCGAAGAAAATATTTCGTTGGCTTCTTCCAGGTTATCTTTTATATCCACTATCAGCAACGCCACATCAGCATCTTCCAAACTGCTTTTTACCACCGCCATCATTTTTTCATGCAGCTTGTATTTCGGTTCAATGATTCCCGGAGTATCCGAAAAAATTATCTGGTAATCCTTATCATTTAATATCCCTTTTATCCGGTGCCGGGTAGTTTGAACTTTTGGTGAAACGATGGCAAGCTTCTCTCCTATCAATGCATTAAGCAAAGTACTTTTTCCTGCATTGGGCTTGCCAAAAATATTTACAAATCCGGATTTCATAATTCCTGCGAATTTAATTCATCGGATATAAAAGAATCAAACTATTTCATGTTTTTGTTAGACAGAGAAGTTTATAACTGACTGTAACATTTTCATTCGATATACCTGTAGAATCTTTTCGGGTATAAATATTGATAATGGAATTTTATGAAGCTTCCTTCCACTTTTACTAAAGATGAAATGTGCATACACGCCATCATTGAAACGCCAAAAGGATGCGCTGCGAAATATGATTTTGACCAAGAAATGCAAATGTTCAAATTAAAAAAATTGTTGCCAAAAGGAATGTCATTCCCGTTTCATTTCGGTTTTATTCCACATACAAAGGCTGGAGATGGAGATCCGTTAGATGTGTTGGTTTTATTGGATGAGCTATCCTGGC
>JAHEZB010000208.1 GCA_023251285.1 Chitinophagaceae bacterium
AACGATTTTTAGCGCAGCAAATGAAATAGAAGAAGCAGGCGGAAAAGCATTGGCAGTTCAATGCGATATTCGCTTTGAAGATCAGATAAAAAATGCAGTAGACAAAGCAGTTGAAAGTTTTGGAGGAATTGATATTTTAATAAATAATGCGTCTGCAATTTCTTTGACTCCCGTTGATAAAACGGAACCAAAAGCCTTTGACCTGATGTATGATATTAATGTGAAAGGAACTTTTTTTGTAAGCAAAGCGTGTATCCCATTTTTGAAAAGCGGCTCCAACCCACACATTCTAAATCTTTCACCTCCGCTTAATTTTGCTCAAAAGTGGTTTACAGATCACGTCGCTTATACCATGAGTAAGTACAATATGACGATGATTGCAATAGGATTAGCAGGCGAATTAAAAAAATATCATATTGCTGCAAATACATTGTGGCCCCGAACAACAATCGCCACCGCAGCCGTAAGAAATTTATTAGGCGGAGAAGCGTTGATCAATATGAGCCGAACAGCTGAGATCATTGCTGATAGTGCATTCTACATTCTGCAACGCCCTTCAGCAACTTGTACAGGCAATTCTTTCATCGATGAAACTGTTTTAGCTGAAGAGGGAGTTACGGATCTGGAAAAATATGCGGTACAACCAGGAAGCAAACTTTATACGGATTTATTTTTGGAAAAATGATCTCTCATCTACAGCGATTCGAAAATTATCTAACCGATGGCATAATTGTCTGAACAAAATGTGGTTGACTTCTCTGTTTTGAAGCCTGCTCAAATGCATAAGCCATTTTAATTAACGCATGTTCAGTATAAGCGGTTCCAAAAAATGAGAAGCCAATGGGCAGATTGTGGACAAATCCCATTGGTACAGTTATGTGAGGATAACCGGCCATAGCAGCAGGTGAAGAAAATGAAAAACCGGTATCGTAATCGCCGTTTACCAAATCAATACAACACGCTAATCCGTTGGTAACTCCACATACGGCGTCCAGTTTATTCTCTTGCATTAATTCATTAATTATTTGCCTTGACGATAAAACTTTCTCAAGAGCGTCTTTATATTCTTTACTGTTCAAATCGCCCTTTTCATTTGAGCTTATCAGAATTTCCTGTTTAAAATAGGGCATCGCTTCTTTGGGATGTTGAGCATTAAACTCAATCACTTCTGTCAATGATTTTACCGGCGCATTTGCTTTAGATAGGTATTTATTCAAGCCATCTTTGAATTCATATTGCAGCACCGTGTATTCGCCTTTTTGAGCGGGACTTAATTTTTTTAAAATTTCCAGTTCTACAATCGTTGCTCCGTTTTCTTTAAGCAGTTCAATTGTTTTTTGCAACAACGCAATTACATCCGGATTGCCTCCTTTAAAAAAAGATTTCTCAACACCCAGCCGTTTGCCTTCCAATCCATCTTTCGTCAGAAATTGCGAATAATCTTTTTGGGTTTTTCCTTTGCTTTTGAAAGTAGCAGTGTCTTGCTCATCAATGCCTGTAAGATGCGATAATAGAATGGCAGCGTCTGTTACTGTCCGCGCCATTGGCCCCGCGGTATCCTGGGTTGCAGAAATCGGAATGATCCCGGAGCGGCTCCATAATCCAACAGTTGGTTTAATTCCTACCAGTCCGTTTACTGACGCCGGGCTTACCACCGATCCATTTGTTTCTGTTCCGATGGCAATGGTGCAAAGACTTGCTGCCACTGCGGATCCGGAACCCGAACTGGAACCTGATGGATTGCGATCCAGAACATAAGGACATTTTGTTTGTCCGCCGCGGCTGCTCCATCCGCTGGTAGAAATAGTAGAACGAAAATTAGCAAATTCACTCAGGTTTGTTTTTCCTAATAAGACCGCACCTGCTTCTCTCAACCGGCTAACGATAAATGCATCTTTAGAAGCTTTATTTCCCATCAGTGCCCGCGAACCGGCAGTTGTCATCATTTTATCCCCGGTATCAATATTGTCTTTTATCAAGACAGGAATGCCATGAAGCGCGCTTCTTACTTTACCATTTTTTCTTTCAGCATCCATCGCTTCGGCTATGCTTATCGCGTCCGGATTCAGTTCGATAATACTGTTGATCGCCGGGCCGCTTTTATCGATTTTTGCAATTCTGCTCAAATACCATTCAGTGATTGACTTGGAAGTAAGCGTACCACTTTTCATTTTCTCCTGCAACGCTGCAATAGTTATTTCCACCAGATCTTCATCGTTATACGATTCTGACTGTTCTTTATCAGCAACTGTTTTTTCTAAACCAGAAGTGCTGATAATTGCTGGCAATCCAAAGCTGGCAAGGGTTCCGTTTTTAAGAAAGTTTCTTCTGTTCATAAATAATTATTTCCCAATATTCGTGTTGATATATTTTATTAAGAAATAAAACTACGAATTCCTTTTATTTCCGGAGAAAACCAATTCAGGTTATTTGTTTGTTTGCTGAAATCAACAAAAATAATTTCCTGTCACCTAATGGTTATCATATGATATTCCCGCTATTTTAATTTTTAAATTTAAAAACAGAAACTCCTTTTATTTGTTTGCTTACTGCATATTTCTGCCGGAACAAATAAGGATTTGCAAAAATTAAAAAGTATGTTTTTTCTTTATTAGAAAACTTCTTTATTTTTTATTGCGTAATTTTATCCCTCAAAAAACTTTTAAAATTCTCTTTTGGAGAGCTGATGAATGGCATATCCTTTGAGGTTTTAAAGGCATTTAAAAAAATAAAAAAAAGCGCAAATGAATAATGTAAAAAGCATTCACGATTTAGGACAAAGCATCTGGCTCGATTTTTTTGATCGTGAATTGATGGACAGTGGCAAACTTCAACAACTGATAGATGAAGATGGCCTTACCGGAATTACTTCCAATCCTTCCATTTTTGAAAAAGCAGTTGATAGCAGTTCTGATTATGATGAAGATATCCGGACATTAGCCTCGGAAGGAAAAAATAATGAAGAAATATTCTTTGGGTTTGCGGTAAATGATATTCAGCGTGCGGCGGATATTTTAAAACCGGTTTATGATAAGGCAAAAGGGACTGACGGTTTCGTAAGCCTGGAAGTGTCGCCACATCTGGCAAATGATTCGGAAGGAACGATCAACCAGGCGCGACAACTTTGGAAATCTGTTGACCGTAATAATGTAATGATAAAAATTCCGGGAACCAAAGAAGGGCTTGTAGCTATCAAACAATGCATTAAAGAAGGAATCAATATTAATGTCACTTTATTATTCGGATTACCGCGTTATCGGGAAGTGACAGAGGCTTATATTTCAGGGCTGGAAGAACGTGTGAAAAATAACAAACCGATAGACCATATCGCCTCAGTTGCCAGTTTTTTTCTAAGCAGAATTGATGTGATGCTCGATCCGGTGTTGAAAGAAAAAAAGCTCGATAATCTTGTTGGGGAAATAGCGATTGATTCAGCAAAAGAAGCTTACCAGATTTTTAAAGAAGTTTTTTTTGGCGACCGTTTCCGGAATCTCGAAAAGCAGGGAGCAAAAAAACAAAAAGTTTTATGGGCAAGCACCAGTACAAAAGATCCTTCTTTCAGCGATGTAAAATACGTGGAAGCCTTAATTGGTCCGGATACTATTGACACGCTTCCTTTGGAAACAATTGAAGCATTCAGAGATCATGGAAAAGCAACTGATCATTTGGAAAATAACCTGCTTCAGGCAAAACAGGAATTGAATCAATTGAAAGAGAACGGAATCAATATTGATGACATAACCCAAAAATTAGAAGAAGAAGGCGTTCAAAAATTTAATAAAGCGTATGATTCATTATTAAAAGCAATTGATTCAAAAAAGAAAAAACAAATGGCATAATCACTTTTTTGTTTGTTTTCTTATTGCTAAAACCGGCTGCTATTTTTTAAAAGAATTAATCTTAATTAAAATGAAAATAGGAATAAATGGTTTTGGAAGAATCGGAAGAGCTTCTTTGAAAGTGATCATGGATGCACCTGAATTGGAAGTAGTAGCAATCAATGATTTAATGACCCTTGACAATGCAGCGTATCTTCTAAAGTACGATAGCGTGTATGGCATTTATAATAAAGAAGTAAGCGAGGACGGCGACACATTGAAGGTTGGTGATAAAAAGATAAAGTATTTGTCGATAAAAGATCCTGCAGCTTTACCCTGGAAAGACCTGCAGGTAGATACCGTAATTGAAAGCACCGGGCTTTTTACCAATCGGGAAGATGCAGAAAAACACATTCATGCAGGTGCGAAACATGTGGTTATTTCAGGTCCTACAAAAAGCGTTGACACGCCAACAATCGTACACGGGGTAAATACACAGGATGGAAAAGTAGCGATCTTTTCATGCGCGAGCTGTACCACAAATAATATAAGTCCTTTAATAGAAATTATAGGCAGAAGAATCGGGATCAAAAAAGCGATTCTAAACACTACGCATGCTTATACCGCTTCACAAGGATTGGTCGATGGCCCATCAAAGAAAAAGCCGAGAATGGGAAGAGCGGCCGCAATGAACCTGGTTCCTGCAACCACCGGCGCAGCAATAGCAACGACAAAGGCATTGCCACAATATAAAGGCAAGTTTGATGGAATATCTATTCGTACACCGGTTGTGGTTGGCTCAATGTCGGATATTACTTTCATAGCAGAACGTGCTACTTCCGCAGAAGAAATTAATGCGATTTTAAAAGAGGAAGCAGCGACAGAACGATATAAAAAAGTAGTGTCTGTATCAGAAGAACCGTTGGTTTCTACAGATATAATTCAGAGCACCTTTGCTGCGGTAGTAGATGCAGAAATGACGCGCGTAGTAGATGGCGATTTGTGCAAAATAATGGCCTGGTACGATAATGAATGGGGATTTACCAATCAAATGATCCGGCAGATAAAAGAGTTGTAAGATTTATTTTTTTTAACCATAAACAAAAGCATTATGAAAAGTGAAGAATTGTATTCAGTGCCCACACCCGAAAATTCACAGTTACGCGCAAAAGCCACTCCCGAAATAATGGATGCATGGCGTAATTTTAGCAGAACGGTCTTTAAGGCTGGAGCTTTGGACGAAAAGACAAAGCAATTAATTGCTATTGCGGTTGCACATGTTACCCAATGTGCTTATTGCATTCACAGCCATACGGAACAGGCGGTGAGAAAAGGATGCAGTAAAGAAGAAATAATGGAAGCAGTTTGGATTGCAGCCGAAATGAGAGCCGGTGCGGCATATTCGCATTCTGCGCTAGCGATGGATGAGATGATGGCAATAGAAAAATCTAAAGCAACCAAGGTAGCTGAATAAGCAAAGAAATTCATACAACAATAAACAAACAAATAACAGCATTTCTCATTTTATTAAGGATCCATTACTGTCACGTTTGTCTGTCGATGAAACTAAAAGTAAACAAAG
>JAHEZB010000209.1 GCA_023251285.1 Chitinophagaceae bacterium
ACATTAAATGGCGAACCGGAAGCATTCTTTCCAAAAATTTCATTCTTTGCTGAAAAAATTAATTCAAGGGTCTGTTTATCGTCACTTAATTTTCCATCAGCATAAAGCTGGTAAGGCAAAGCGCAGGATGGTTTTACGCCGGGTTCCTGTTGCGGCAAAATAGAAGAGGAACGCGGATTTTCGTTTACCCGGTTTATTTCTTCTTTAGATAATTGTTTAAAATCTAAAGCGTCCTTTTTAAATTTCGCATTGTATATTTTTTCGATAAAGGATTTTTTATCAAGAAAAGAAATATCAGGAGCACCTTCTCCATTATATGATTTGAAAGCGGCAGTGAGATCGCCCGTAATTGCCCGCCGCCAGTCACTGATATTTTTTTCGGTTACATCTTTTCCGTATTTCTTTTTCAGGAAAACTTCCAGAAATTGTAAAACCGAAGTATGATCAAACACCTGTGAACAAACCTGGCCGCCGCGGCTCCATGGAGAGGCGATAAGCATTGGTACACGAAAACCCAGTCCGATTGGTCCTTCACGCGCTTCTCTTTTTGGAATTCCTTCTTTTAATTCATTTTCCAAACGTATATACTCTACGTCGGTATTGATACCTGCAGAACATTTGCCAGTTGCAGCATTTTCCGGATCAGGAGCAACGAATGGAAGGATGTGATCAAAATAACCATCATTCTCATCGAAGTTTACGATAAAGATCGTCTTCTTCCATACTTCCGGATTTTTTGTAAGAATATTCAATATTTCTGAAACGTGCAAAGAGCCGTACCAGGGAGCACTTGGATGATCTGAAAAATTCTGCGCAGCTGCCAGCCACGAAACAGTGGGTAGTTTTCCGGATTCAACATCTTTACGAAATTGAAATAAAACATCTCCCTTTGGAATATTAAGTTCCCGTTTTTCGCCTTTATCATCATAACTTAAATCAGTAAGAGTGTGATAATCCGGATCGTGTGAATTATCGGCGAACGCTCTTTGAAATAAGTTTTTTTCTTTTGGCGATAATTTGTTGTAAGTATCGGTGCTATATCCCTGTAAATCTTTTTTAGCATTTTCTAATACTTCTTTCTTTTTTGTCAACGCTTCCCGGGCTTTAGCACGATCATTTCCGGTAAAAGAGCCGGATTGTATTTTATCTTCCAGTTCCTTGATCTGGTCCGGAAGTAATGTCAATTGTTTTTGCAGGCTTTGAATATAACGGGAAGAAAATTTTACATTGTAACTGGCAAACCATTCCAAAGGATTACAACCAAAATTAGAAAGCCACGCGCGTTCATCCCCAGTAAAGCCACCTCCGCAATCAATATCATTCTGGTAAAATTTCCAGGAAATTCCGTTCGCTTCCAGCCGTTCCGGAAAGGTATCAAAACCCAAAACGCCCCAGCGGTCATTACTCAGATTTCTCATTATTGCTTTCGCATCTTTTGTTTGCGCTTCCTTCACAGTACCAGCCCAGAAAAATAATCTATTTGGGTTGGTACTCGTCATTGCTGAACAAAAATTTTGATCACAAACAGTAAACGCATCAGCCATTGCATAATAAAAAGGAATATCTTCCCTGGTATAATATCCCATGGTTAACGGAACATCAGCATACCTTTTATCCCTCACGCGTTTGGCAGACAGCCAGCTATCATACTTTCCTCCGTTCCAAGCATCTACCTGGCTTCCACGCGAATGTGGCGTAGAGCCCATCCAGGTCGCCCTTGTATTTCGAATGTCGAAACGAAATGGAATGTAGGTTTGGCCGGCTTCGTTCGTTTGCATCCAAACTAAATTTTTATCAGGCAAACTAATAGCACGCGGATCGTTGAAACCCCGTACACCTTTCAGCGTACCAAAACAATGATCAAAGGATCGGTTTTCCTGCATCAGAATTACAATATGTTCCGCATCGAGATACGAACTTCCTTTTTCAGGATTAATAGCCATTGCCCGCTGAATGGATTCGGGAAACATGTATGATAAGCCTCTTGCACCTGAAAGCAGGATCGCTTTTTTAAGAAAATCTCTTCTTGTGTCCACTGGTTTTTAGAATTTTATTTAGGATTTTAAAACGGCATCCTCACAACATTAGCACAGCTAAAACAGGAAAATGATCGGAAGGATATTTTCCATGATATGTATCGGTAAGTATTCCCCACTTTTGCACAGTAAATTGTTTGGTGATAAAAATATGGTCAATAATTTCATTGCTGTTTACCGCTTTACCAAATGCATTGAAAGAACCGTTATTGACATATGCTTTTTTCGCTTCAGTATAAGAATCTTTTAAAAAGCCGGAATTCGTAATAGTCTTATACCATTCAGAATCATTTCCACCATTCAAATCACCCATAAAAATTACCTGATTGTTTGCCGCAATTTGTTTTATTTTTCTGAGCATTAATTTGCTACTTTCATTTCTCGCAAGATCCTTTTGATAGTCATAATGGGTATTGAAAACATAAAACTTGTTTTTCGATTTTTTATCCTGTAATAAAACCCACGAACAGATCCGGTTACAACACGTGGCGTCCCATCCAAGCGACGGTTTATCCGGAGTTTGTGACAGCCAGAAGTCGCCATGCTCAAGCACTTGAAATTTATCTTTCTTAAAGAAAATTTCAGAATGCTCGCCGGCGTGTTTGCCGTCATCTCTTCCAATTCCATAATAATCATACTGAGGAAGTTCTTTACTGAGATCCTGTATCTGATGATAAAGACATTCCTGCGTACCGAAAATATCAAAACCATGAAATTGTATCAATGCCGCTATTACCGGATAGCGCTGCTTCCATCCATTTCCATGTGTTGAATCCTCGCTATTGTTGTCATTACGCATATTGTATGTGGCAACTCTCAGCATTTGGGCATTTACAGAACCAGCAAACAAACCCAGCAAACAAATAAATAACAGCTTTTTTAATCTCACAATTTTTCCTTTAAAGTTTACAGTTAATGCTCTTATTGCCAGCCTGGATTTTGCCCCAGTTTTGGATTTTTTAATAACGCAGATTCAGGAATGGGATAAAAATACATTTTATCATCCCAAACTCGTGGGGAATTATCCAGCCACGTAAGCTCCCCATAAGTTCCATGCTTTAATTGTTGAGGATTTACTTTTCCACCGATTGTAGGAGCAACGTTGACATAAGCAACTCCCTTTATTGGATTAGATGGAGTGCTTTCAACAAATGAAACATCAGGAGTGCCATTCTTGTCCAAATCCATCAAAGTATTAATAGCTGGCACATAAATACCATTCCATTCCTGGGTCAGCAACTGGCCTCTTTTCCATCTTACCAGGTCATAAAAACGAAATCCTTCAAATACCAATTCGATACTTCTATCCCTCCTGATTTCCAGAATCACCGGATCAGAAATATCCGGAAAATAATTCGCTTGCAAATAAGGATCAACGACTGTCGGTAATGTAGTTAATCCACCGGTAATACCCGCTCTTGCACGTAAAGCGCCAATTGTTTTCGCCCAATCCTGATCGGTTATTGTTCCCAGCTCGGCCTTGGCCTCAGCGTAATTCAGCAACACTTCTGCATAGCGGATAACCGGTACTGAATTGGTACTGACTGTCCCCTGGTCGTATTGCTGATCATCCAGGCTGTATTTGATAGGCATATAACCAGTGTACGTATAGGAAAATGCAGGTGGAGCAGGAACTACAGAGCCGCCATTGATCCTGGTATATCCTGGTGTCCGTATGGTTTGCTGAAGGCGCAAATCCCTGTTTTGAGTTTCCACAGGAAATGTCATCGTATCGTGTCCTGCAATGTTCGTAAAAGGTGTACCGTCTATGTTCAGATACGTATTCACAAAAGTTCTGTCGAGGCTTAGCCTGTTTCCATATGTAGCGCTTGTCCAATACCAGTTTGCATCGCTGAATACCGCCTGATTAGGGTCTGTCACATCTATTAGAATGTCTTCTGAAGTAACGGGAGCTGTACTGATAAATAATTGACGATAAGATTTACCATTTCCGCCAGCCTGGTTGAGACTGAATTTACCCGATGTCATAACCTGCTGAGCCGCATCAGCAGCTTCATTCAACCAATCAGCTGCATTCGGTAAATTCAATTCAGTATGGTATTTTCTAAATGTTCCTTCAAAAAGACAGATCCGCGATTTCATAGCATAAGCCACCCATTTGGTGATCCTACTGCGGCTTTGATCGTCAGTCACGGTAATATTTGCACAGGCATAATTAAGATCCGTCAAAACGGAATCCATTACCAGCGTACGAGGGTCACGGGGTTTATATAATAACGTGGAATCGTCCACAGCCAGCGGCGTACTATACCAGGGAACATCGCCAAATCTTTGAACCATTTGAAAATACCAATAAGCCCGGAAAAATCTGGCAATCCCATTATAATTGTTTCTCACCTGCTCAGAAATTGCGGGGTTATGATTATTTGCGAGAAAATAATTAATATTTCTCAAGGCTGCCCAATTCCATCCGGAACTTTGAGTTGCATTATAAACGTTTGGCCGTAAAAAATCCGGCACATCAGTTCTTGCTGCATAGTCGCTCATCGCGTCCCCTCGCATAATAGTACCGGCATCAGGAATAATAGTATAAAAGGAGTTGGTGTATAACGCAAGACCCGCTTCATTGCTAAATACCGCATCTTTTGTCGCTGTTGCCCTTGGGGTCTGATCAAGAACTTTTTTGCAGGCTGCAAAAGGAAGACAGGATGCTATCAATAAATAAACGATTATATTTTTCGTGGTCATAATTATTTTTTTTAGATAAATCAAAAGGTAATATTTAAGCCAAGAGTTACACTTTTCAGCATCGGATAGTTTTGTGCATCCCCATTGGTACCGTTCGTTAGAACCCTGTCGGAGCCATCAATACTTTCCGGATCAAAATTGTGTTTCGTGATCTTGAACATCGGCGAGGTCACCCACAAATTTTCGCCTGAAATATAAAGACTGGCATTGCTCATCTTTATTTTTGAAATCAGTTTCTGTGGCAGGTTGTATCCCAACTGAATATTCTTTAACCGCAGATAAGCTGCATTTTGCAGATACCTTGTTTGTGGAACGCTTAGTTCACGGTCACCAGACAAGGCTACATATCCCCTGTATCTCGGCCAATAAGCGTTTGGATTGTCTTCGGTCCAGATATGGCCTAATTGAGATTTCAAGGCTGCGTTATAGGGACGATTATATTGTCCCCAGAAAGCGTCTGATTCCGGACTTGGATACCAATCGGTTCTTCCTCTCCCCTGGAAAAATGCAGCAAAGAAGAAGTTGTTCCAATCCGCATTCAAACCGAAGCCAAAAGTATAACGCGGTGTTTCATTTCCAATGACAACCAGATCGCCGGGATTAGTGACGGTT
>JAHEZB010000210.1 GCA_023251285.1 Chitinophagaceae bacterium
TGCGGTATTAATAACACACCTCAGTGGGCGAACTCTGCCACCTTTGGATCTAATGTGCACGCTGTACTTGGCCTGGTCGAAGGAAGCTTTGGCTTTGACCTCGAAGTGATTGCCTTGCTGAATGATGGTAAGATCCAGCATTTCTGGCGCAGCAACCAGTGGTATGCAGGCCCTGTTATTGGCACAAGCCCTATTCCATTAAATGTCCACGAAATATTTCATCCTAATGTGAAGGAATTAGAAACAGTTCACGTTTAAAAAGTAAACGATTGCAGTTTTAAGCTGATTCCCTTCGACGACCTTGATTTCTGCTTTTTCTTCTACAAAATTGGTGCAGGTTTCCCCGGCCTGTACCTTTTTTATTTTCTACTCCAGACACTTAACGGCTGTCTCCGTATGTTTTCATAGGGTTTTCCTTGTATGCAAGTCCGGGTTAAGTCCGGGATATGCCGGACTTATGCCGGACTTGAGTGGGCGATGGTGCGGCTATGCTACGAAGATGCTATAGGTAAGACAGGGCGTGTCTGTTCTTCAAGCAGCAGGGGAACATGTTTTATTTATCAGTAAAAAACAGGTCATTATGCCATCTGTTTAAGGAAAATAAGAATAAACAACGGTGCCGCTATCGAAACAAAAATACCTGACTACGAAACCAAAAGAATCATTGACGACATTCTGATTCCTGAATTTAAGAAAGGGGATTTTTTTGCAGGAACAAAAAAAGGACTTATGGCATTAATGCAAAGACTTCGTTGACAAAGCCGGGAACGATAAAAGTATTACTGCAAGCCGGCTTGTGAAATGGATCATTCGTCTTTCTATCATTTATATTCCCTTGCTGTTAATATCCATGCACGGCAGTGTAGACAAGCATCCTGAGTTAACCGCAAAGTACAAAGTAAAACACCTTTATTTTGTTGAGAATTTTTCGCGTCAGGATTTCTATAAGAATCTTGAATCCAATAAAAATCGAAGACTTTTATTTTGCAAGCGAGAAATATTAATTTCAATGTCAGTATATTTGGGAATCACTTACTTTAAAAAACTAACTTAGAATTTTCTCCTATTTAATATGATTTGTTTTAGCAATCAAAATACCAATACTCAAATCGCAAAAAATGATTTTAAGATAAAACGACTACTGATATTTGAAAGAAGCATTTAAAACGATGAAATGCGTCATAAAAATTGCTACATTTAAAATCTCTGGTTGTTAACAGTTTTAATGAAGCAACTTTTGTTGAAAAAGATGGTAACAATCTTATAAGAATTCCAAAAGAAGAGAAAGGTTGGATTTACGTTCATAAGAAATACCTTGAAGCATCAGGAAAACACGGTCGCTACGCGCGTTTTTCCTGGCGAGCGCGCGGCAAAAGTCTGTTTGCCGTTCGAAGTGAAAACAGGGTGCCTCCCTGCTGCTGTTGGGTTCTGGCCAATATCGAAAGCATCCTACTTTTTTTTTATCTTCTGAATTGTCATTAACTTTAAAGAACATTTTTTATGATAGCTGATTATATCGAACAAAGATCTGGGTGGTTGGGGGCAAAGCGGTAATAAAAGGCAGACGCATTGGAGTTGATCTTATTTTTGGAAAAAGAGGCTCAGGTGAAAGTGTTGAAGAACTTAAACGCCTATACCTTTTCTACGAAACACGCTCTCCTTGCCTGTGTTTCATACGGTGCATCATTGATGAGAAATGAAATTCTTATTGACATTGAATAAGTTTCCTTTCATCAAAGTAGATGAAAGTGTTGATGCAAGAATTACTGTGCGTCGGTTTGGCGCGACCCTAACTATCTTAACAACTTAAAGAATTTCACCATGAATAAAAAAATATTCTTTAATCGCCTGTTAGTTGTCTTTTTTGCTACAACTATTTCCACTTTTTGTTATGCACAGGAAGTATCAACTCAGGATTCTATCATTCTGATAAAAAATGTAAACATTTGGGATGGCACAAGTGATAATCTGAAAAACGACCAGCAGGTTTTAATTGAAAAACACCTGGTAAAAACCATCGGCACAACCGTTTCTGTTCCGGCCGGCGCAGAGATTATTGACGGGAAAGGTGGTACCCTAATTCCTGGTTTAATAGATGCTCACCTGCACCTGATGATAACAGACGCCAATACTTCAAATATTTATAACAATTATGAATGGTCTTATATAGGTGCAAAGGCTACCGTATCAGCGCGCAATTTTTTAATGCAGGGAATTACCACAGAACGTGATATGGGAGGTCCGGTAATTGGTTTAAAGAAAGCAATTGATGAGGGAACCGTGATTGGCCCGCGTATTTATCCTTCGGGTGCCCCGCTTAGCCAAACAGCCGGGCATGGAGACATGAGCAACCTGAATACAATAGACCCACAATGGATAGGTGGAATGACAGATCTGTTTCATATTCTCGGTTGGTTTTATGTTGTGGATGGAGTACCGGAAGTTCTTAATGCAACACGTGAAGACCTGAAACGGGGTGCCACCCAAATAAAGATGATGGCTGGCGGCGGTGTAATCAGCAGGTACGACCCTATTGATGTAACAGAATTTACCGAAGACGAGATGCGGGCATGTGTAGAGGCTGCGCAAGACTGGGGCACTTACGTGGCCGTTCATGCATATACCTCAAGAAGTGTTCAAAGAGCATTACAGGCAGGCGTTATCTCAATAGAGCATGGACAACTGATTGACGAAGCTACCATGAAAATGATAAAAGAGAAGGGTGCATTTTTAGACCCGCAAGCCAATTTTATTATGATGGATGCCAGCCAGTCTCCAAGCCCTGAGAAGTTTAAAGAAGTGCAAAGCGGCGTAGGAAATGAAATGGCGCTGGCAAAAAAGTATAATGTAAAGCTGGCATTTGGCACGGATGTGTTTGGGCCGTTGGGAATAGAAAAGAATGAAATGAACGAATTTATAGCAAGAACGAAATGGTATACACCGGTCGAAGTATTGAAACAAGCAACTTCCATTAATGCGTCCTTATTGGCAATGTGCGGAAAACGCAATCCTTACCAGGAAGGTCCGTTAGGTTTAATTAAAGAAGGCGCTTATGCCGACCTGCTCATCTACGAAGGCAATCCACTGACTGATATAAAAGTGATTGCAAACTTCAAACAGCATTTGAAATTCATTATGAAGGATGGCAAAATTTATAAGAACGAATTATACACGTTGCAAGGAAAACAAAAGCACGGCAAATCTGCTGTTGCTCCTTCCAGCCAGGGACATCTGTAACAAAAGCAGAAAAACGAACGGACAACAAGTGCATTTGCAATAAACAATCCGATGAAAGAGAAGCGTGGGTTGCCTTTCTACAAAAATGCCCTCGAAAACTATACGACGGAAATGCTGGAAAGTAAATTATGGAAATAACGAACCACGCCAATTAATTACCAATTTTATATTCATGCCACCGATATATGAATCACCACTTCGTTGAAGTTCATTGCCGTGATTTAGACAGATTGGATGCAAGTTTTTGTATGGTTTTTACATCCATTCCGGTCTTTTCGGAAAGTGCCTGAAGATCCGGTTCCCTTCCTGCATTAATATAGGGCAACATCAGGTTTATCACGTTATTTATCTTATCCAATTCCTCCTGTTCGGCACGGCTCGATTTTTTTGTAAATAATTGTTCATAAGGGTTCAGTACGATTGTTCTGTTTAAAATATGACCGGCTGTGACCAGCATCGCCGGATTCAAATGAAGGTCCGGATCATCATTGATGTTAAAGCCAGCTGAACACAACGCCTCTGTAAGTTTTGAAAAGCCCTTATCTGTCATAGACGTAAGCAGTAAAGTTGCGGTATCCTTATCGTAATAAACATAAGCATAGTGTGGAAAGTCGTCCCAGCCTTTTAGCGGATAGCGATGAACATTATTCGCCGATTCCATCTCAAAGTGCCTCTGTGGCTGCTTTAGATTAAAGGATGCGAAATGGTATTCTGCCTGGTTGATCACAATCGGATCATTTTTATGTATCGTCATCGGGTATTCACTTCCTGATACAAGCATCATATAAGGAACCGGGTGCGAGTCAATATGATTGATAATGTCTCTTTCATCTTCCAGATAACGCGCCGTTTCGGTGGCGTAAAAGAAAATCTCATCGGGCTCAAAACTTTTATAGGCATTTATGGGACCAAAGCTTTGCCAGCAATACCCGTTGGAGCCAATGAGATTAAACCACAAAGTTCTGTTGCCTGATTTTAAAATATCAGTTATGCCAGGCGAATAAAGCAAAAAAGACTCCTGGCTAAATACGTCTTCCATTTGATAAAAATCATGGGCCGGATTTGCGGTGATGATGCTGAAACAAAAACGCCAGGGAGTGTCTGCCTGTTGTAAAAGAAAGCTCTTTTCTTCGTGAAGCAGATCTTTTAACGCACTGTGTTTGAGATATTTGCTGATCAGACCGTCCTTTTTGAAAATGCGGTGCGCTATATACTGGCTAATAAGAAGATTTATAAAACTGGTACCCACGTCGCGGGTAATGCGTTTGTAATTACGCAGTTTTACCCTTGCTTCATGTTCCAGCTTGTCGTGGTTTGCTGCATAATTTATCAGGAAATTATCTATCACCAACCCGCAAATGCCACTATTTTTCTTACATACACTTTCTATTTTCTGATAATCCATCATATCTGTATTTTTTATTTAACTAAAAGTAATTGAATTTTAGCCCAGCTTTAAAATGTATAATAAAAGTAAATTTTCAGAATCAAAAAAATAATATTACTTACTCTCGGTTGTTTCATAACATCTGGCATATTCAATCTGCTTTATACTACTAACAACTTTTAAAATTTGCCTTGAATACCGGTTTATTGTCCAAATGGTTTCTGATCCGCGCAGCTTATATTTTCTCCAGGCACTACATGGAAATATTTACAGAAATACAAATAATAATCATACCGGTATTGAGTTTTGCTTAGCGAAGTTCCCTTTCCGCATTCTACGCCACCATTAATGACATTTACGGTTGCGCCAAAACCTGGCATTCTTCCTTTCAGCGTATCACTGGTCGTCGGAATCCATTTTCCTATCATTATATCATGGCAGGATGGTTTTGGTAACTGCGGCGTCATCCAAAACCAAATGGCTGACGCGAAAGAAAGGACAGGATCAGTAGATAATAATTCAGGATGCTGCAATAAAGTGTCTGCGCTTCCAAACCAGGCCTGGCTGAATTGTCCGTAATTGTAATTCCAGCTTAATTGTTTTGGCCCACGGCCATAATAGTATTTCCCTTCCACTGACGGATAATTTTTCTTTGAGGTATCGTTATAGAAATTATTTTTATCGATATTCTCT
>JAHEZB010000211.1 GCA_023251285.1 Chitinophagaceae bacterium
TTTTTTGAATGGAGACACGTTTTCCCATTAAACAAAAGAACAGGACTTCCATTAAAGACCGCCAATAAATATCCGTACTATATTACTTTAAAGGACAAAGGATATTTCTACATGGCGGGGATCTGGCAACCATGGACCGATAAGCTTACCGGGGAATATGTAGAGACATTTGCGGTGGTAAAAACGCAGGCAAATCCTTTGATGCTACAGGTGCACAACAGCAAAAAAAGAATGCCCGTTATTTTGAATGATGACCTGGCATATGAGTGGTTGTTTGCAGATCTGGATGAAAAAAGAATTTTGGAAATTGCAGCTTATCAATATCCGGCTTCTGAAATGAAAGCATGTACGATTGCGAAAGATTTCAGGGAAGCTTTGGAACCGGCAAAAGAATTTGAATATGAAGATTTGCCGGCGCTGGAATTGAATTTTTAATCAGGAGAGAATTAATAAGAAGCAAAGCTTAAAGCAATTGAAAACGTCCAAGGCTTTTATATAAAATATGCACTTTTCTAATGAAGTTCAGACAGAAAAACTGTCTGAAACAGGCAATGAAAAATAAAAGGTACTTCCCTTTCCTTGCTCACTTTTAAGCCACATTTTCCCTCCATGTTCAGTGATGATCTGATTGCAAATGAATAAGCCAATTCCGAAGCCAGTAAAACGATGGCTTACATCATCTACCCTAAAAAAGCGGTGAAAAATTTTTTGAACACTTTCGTCAGCTATGCCAATACCGAAGTCAGTAAATGAACAAATTAATTCGTTTTGTTTTTTTATGGAACGGACTATGATCTTATTTTCCCCTGGCGAATATTTCGCTGCATTACTGATCAGATTGGCGATCACCTGCTCTAATCTTACCGCATCCAGTGTTATCTCTGCTTCATCATTTCGTTCTATTAATATCTGGTGTGGAGTAATTTGCTGAATAGCATTGAGGGTTTCAGCTAAGAAAGGCTTAAAATTAATCTTGCTTTTCAATAAGTTTAATTTTCCCAGATTGATCTGTGAGACATGCAGTAATTGATTGATCAGGAAAACGAGTTTATCAATCATTTGGTCCATTTTAGACAAATTGGCTTTAATTGACTGCTGTTGATCATTACACATAGCCAGCGTTAACTGTGTATACGCCTTGATGGTGGTAATTGGTGTTTTCAATTCATGGCTGACAGTAGAAATAAACTGATCATTTTTTTCCTGCAGCAGTTGAGATCGTAACAATTCTGCTTCCTTTTTGATAAGTGCTTCTTCTGTCTCTTTGCGTTGCGAAATGTCGGAAAGAAAAGCAATAAAAAGCCATCCTTCATCCAGCTTTACATTAGATATGCTGAGGTTTATAAAGAATTCTTTTCCACTTTTATGAAGTGCAGTAATTTCTAAAGTTTTATTAAGAATAGGTCCTTCGCAGGTTTTTAAAAAGTGCTGCATACCTCTTAGTTGAGCTTCACGGTATTGAGGAGGAATGATTGTTTCTGTAAGTGTTTTCCCTTTTATCTCCTGGAACGAAAAACCAAAAATGGCTTCTGCTTTCGGATTCCATTCAAGAATCTCCTGCGCCTCATTAATGATAATAACTGCATCTGGGCCGCCCGTTAAAAAAGCTTTCAGACGTTTTTCACTTTCTCTGACAATTTTTTCCGCTCTTTGATTTTCACTTAAGTTTTTAAACACGCAGCGGGTATATTGGGGCACTCCATCGATATAGGAGCAACCAATATTTATTTCCCCAATCACTATTTCATTGGTGCTTGTTAAATAGGCAAGATCAAACGACTTGTTTTTTTTATTGTTAATAGCACCTTGACGGTTCTTGCGGTATTTTTCTCTGTAATCGGGATGAATAAACTGGTAAATATTTTTTCCTACAACATCTTTAAATTCATACTTTAAAGTATGCAACCATGCACGGTTTACTATTAGGATTTCGGCATCAATCTGCAAAATTTGAATTAAATCATTCGAGTTTTCAAAAAGATCCCTAAAATGGTTATCAAAATTTATTGGCTGCATAAATTGCATTAAAAAGGGTATAAAAATAGAAAATAAAGAAGTAGTAAAACAAAAATTCAACAATTGTTTACCCGGGAAAATTCAACTGCAGTCGGTCCGCAGGTATCCTCCTGCATTAATCAAATACTTTTCGCCGTATTGTTTTTTGATGCTGTCAATGCCCGGTAAAGTTTTATCATTTCCTGGGTGTCGCTAAATAAATTGATCTGGTAAGTGCCGGCAATCAGGTCGGCAAAGCGGACACCAACAAGGCGGATCAGTTGACGACGCAAATAAAGTCTGTCAAAGAGTTCTTTTACTTTTTGTATCAATACCTGGTCTGATGCGGTATAATCGATAGAAGATTGTTTTTGTTCTGTTTGAAAATCGCTGTACCTGATCTTTACAGAAACACAACCTGTAAGTTTATTTTTGGAGCGCAGGTCGAAAGCAATTTTTTCTGTCATTCGTACAACTTCTTTTTTAATAAAAGAAATGTCAATCGTGTCTGAATCAAAAGTTTCTTCGGTACTTACCGATTGCTGTTCACGAAAGGGAATCACCGGACTTTTGATCTCTTCTTCGATAAGGCCGAAAACCTTGCCCAGTTCATGAATGACTGCATCATGTTAAAAGTAGAAAAGGAGCCGCAGAGTGCCACATGATCTTTACCAAAACGCTTGAATACATAATCCATCACTTCGTCGCGATCACGGTGGCTGAAATCAATATCGAAGTCGGCGGCGATGTGCGTTCCGGATTTAAGAACCGTTCGAAATGAAGATTCAATTCTATAGGATCCACATCCGTGATACCAAGGCAATAGGCATCGATTGAATTGGCGCCGCTGTCTCTCCCTACATGATAAAAGCCCCGCGTTTGTGCATAATGAACGATATCGTTATTGATCAAAAAATAAGCATTAAAACCAAGGTCATTGATAATTTTCAATTCCTTTTCAAGCCGCTGCCTAAAAGACAAATTTTATAAAGATATGCTATGGCAATTCTTCGGGGGTGAATTTTTAGCGTGCATAATTCCGTCCAAATCTCTCCGTACCTGAACAGTCCAATTTTCTCAAACATTTTCTTATTTTTTTATGGTATTTTCACTCTTTTTTTTCAGTAAAGTCGGGCAGTTTCACCTGAGACATGGCAAACCGCAATTACCTGCCTGCACATCCACGGCAGAATTCCTGCTACATCCATTGATTCATGGGAGATGAAACGTTTCAAAACCATGAAGATTTTTTGTTAAAAGTGATTTTAGAGTGAAAGAAAGAAAGCATTTCCACATTTCCTGCTGCTGTCAAAACTCATAGCTGGTCTATTTTCTTTCATTCGCAAATTGTGCAAGAATATGGCTGGGCGTCTTTTTCTTAACCTTCATAAATTGCTTATTGAAATTTGAGATATTCTCAAAGCCGCTTTCATAAGCAGCTTCAGAAATATTATACGTTTCTGTATATAATAATTTACAGGCATATCCAATGCGAATCTCATTAACGTATTGAACGAAAGATTTTTTAGCTCTCTTTGTAAAGAACCTGCAGAATGATGTTTTTGTCATGTGAACTTCGGAAGCAAGCTGATCTATTGAAATCTGTTCTTTAAAATTTGCCATTATGTATTTATAAATTTTGTTCATTTTTTCATCTTGTCCTTCATCGATTGAATCAATAAAGCTTTGGCTTGATAAATACTCCTGTTTGTTAGAGGTAGCAATTGTTTCCAATATGGAAAAAAGAATATTAATTCTTTCGATTCCTTTTGCTTCGAAAATATTGCTCATTTTCTCTTTTACCTTTTTCTGAGCAGAAGGATCATTGCATTTAATTCCTCTTTTAGACTGTTCAAGAATTTCATAAATGATTTTTGCTTCAGGAATTCTATAAAAATCGTTCCCGGGAAAATTACTTCTGAAATGCACAGACATACTTTTTGAGTGATAGTCAGGGTTAGACTTTATAGAACTCCTGTATTCATGAGGGAGATTTGGCCCTAAAAGGATCAAATCATTTTTTTCATAAGTAGTTACATGGTCACCGGCAAATAAAACGCCTTTACCTTCTTCGATAGTAGTTAATTCACATTCCGGATGATAATGCCAGGGATTATGAAGATAAGGTGCAACATTAACCCATGCTTTAAAGGATTCCGTTGTTGTTTCAACATGTCTCATTAAAATAGGCTTCATCTATTTTGTTTTATTTTTTTATAAATACGTTCTTTAAGGGTAATATAGCATTATATTTTGTCTCTTTTGCATTATTCTTTGAAAATGTAAGAGTATAGTTTTGGGATTCAATTAACAATACCTGCAAGTTTTATTTTTCAAAATTAACTAAAACAAATTATTATGAAAAGGAAACTCTATCAAATCTTCACCTTATCCAATAGAATTTTGCGAATCAAAGTGGCACTAATTATAACCTTGATTTTAATTCAACTAGTTTCTGCCAAACTGTACGCTCAAACGGATATAATTAAAGGAGTTGTATCAGATGCCAATGGTCCTTTGGCGAATGTATCAGTCATTGTACAAGGTACTTCAAAAGGAGTAAATACTGATAATAACGGCAAGTATATTATTCAAGCATTAGAAAACTCCACATTGGTTTTTAGTTCAGTTGGATTTCAGACTCAGAATATTAAAGTAAATAATCGCCACGAAATTAATGTGCTTCTAATTTTGGAATCAAAATCTCTGGGAGAAGTTGTGGTTGTGGGTTATGGCACTGCAAAAAAAGCCACTATAACAGGGTCTATCAGTACAGTATCAGGCGAGAAATTGCAAATGGCGCCATCAATTAATTTTTCCAATACCCTTGTAGGACGATTGCCGGGTTTAGTAGCAACCACCCGGTCCGGAGAACCTGGAAATGATGATGCGAGTTTTAGAATAAGAGGTTCCAATACTTTAGGTAATAATACTCCTTTGGTTGTTATTGACGGTATCGCAAACAGAAGTATGCAACGCCTTGATCCTGCCGACGTTGAAAATGTTACTATTTTAAAAGATGCTTCAGCAGCTATTTATGGTGCAGAGGCGGCTAATGGAGTTATATTGGTAACTACAAAACGTGGAAAATTGGGGAAGCCAGCAGTTAGTGTCAACTTGAACCATGCAATTACTCAACCCACAGTACTCCCTAAAATGGCAGATGCTGCTACTTATGCTCAAATGTTAAATGAAATGAGTTTATATAGTGGTGGAACAGCCGCGTATTCACCTGAAGAAGTTCAGAAGTTTAAAGATGGTTCTGATCCGTATAAGTATCCAAACACCAATTGGGTCTCCACAGTATTTAAACCA
>JAHEZB010000003.1 GCA_023251285.1 Chitinophagaceae bacterium
AAATGCGAAGATGTTATTTTTTGCTGGGGAGGGTTTAAAATTATTCGTGAAAAAGGAAGAGATAAGGAACTTATAGAAATGTTTCCCAACGCAAAATGTTTTGGTAAAAATCGAAACGGCACCCCCTTCCACCCTCTCGCAATGATGCCGAGAAATGGCCGCGATCCTGAGAACCCAAAGCTTTATGAATACAAAATAATTACTAACCATAAATAAACAACCAAAAAAATGAAAGGACAAAAAATCATCATTAACCCTGATCTCGATTATTCTGAGAACTGGTACCGGGAAGCAAAAAAACAAACCGTTGGCACAATCAACAGTTTTGTGTTTAGTCTTATCAGCGAATTTAAACATACGCCTGAATCAAAAATTTGGGCAGCCACCGCCTGTGCAATGGCTTCACTTCACGTTTTTAATAAAAGCAAATCAGGCGGTTTTACCGAACCCGAAACGCGAAATTTGTTATGGGAGGTTTATAGCGCATGGTCAGGCGTTCCAAATTTGTGCGGATATAAATTGATAGATTATAAAAACATGATCTTTCCCTCCAGCCAACCGGATTTTGAAAAAACGATCACCCGCGAAAATTTCACAGCCCTTCAGGAATTTGCACAAAACCGAATTGAGGGACTTGAAAAAGACAAAGCCGATTATGTGGATAAATTAAAAGAGTACCAGGTAGAGCTTGCGAATTTCATCGAGCGCCATTCTGATTATCACACAAATAAAAATCACTATACCCGGAACCGGCCCGAACAAAACTTTCAGGAGTTGGCTCAGGATGAATTACGCGCCCGTAAGGGCTTTGTTTTCGCCCCCATTGAACCTAAAGCACCGGTTGAAGATAAAGCAATTGTAGATCACTGGTATTCAATTGTGGCCGGTACCGTTCCATTTGGCTATACCATCATTGAGCCTGAGATCGCTGAAGTAAATAACGAAGGAACAAAAGAGCAAGAAAATGGCGAAGAAAAAAAGTAAAAAAAAGGAAGTAGATGGTACATCTGCCTTTTTAATTCTTGGCCTGCTTGCAGCCATATTTGGCTACACCGTTGTTTCAACCGATTTAATGAAAGGTGCTTTTAAAACGATGGCCAACGAAATAAAAGAAACGCTGCTTAACACCACCCTTAAAGACAAGCCAATTGACGAACTGAAAAAGTTAATTAAAGCTTTTGTTGAAGCGGAAGACTATGAAAGCGCAGCCATCGTTAAAAAAATAATTGATAACAAAAAACTTAAACCCCAAAAATCATAAACATGAAAAATCTAACACCACAGGAGCGCGAACAAGTAGCGCTTGAAGAAATGGCAAAACAACCAACTAAAATTCTTTGCACCCTTGCCGCTGCATCAATGGGCCAAACCTGTATTGCCTCCGGCGCCGCCACAACCGAAATGGAGATACCTATTGAGATCGAGAATAAAAAGTACAATGTAAAAATGGTAGTAACCGCCACAGAGGTTAAATAATTCACTTAAACAAAAACTACAAGCAAGATGAAAACGATCAAAGTAAAAATTAAAGGAACGGCCCCGCTATTGATGCACAAAATGTCTTCAGCGGATGAGGCGCAAATGGCATCAAAAATTAAAAAATCGGTTGGACAAAAAAAAGGAGATAACCCGGCTGATTTTCTTTACCTCCATGAAGAGGTAATTTGCCAGCCAGCCGAACACATTTACCAGGCCATTGTAAAACGCCTATCCGGTTACAAAATTCAGGGCCAAGGCAAAAAAACATATAAAGACCTTGGTAAAGGCTGCATACAGGTTTATCCTGAAATGATCCCGCATTTAAAAGCGGATTGGGTACCTGATGAAAGAACGGTTGTGGTACCGGCAACGAGAGGGCGAATATTAAGGATCAGGCCGCGCTTTAATGATTGGGAGTTAGCATTCAATATCCGAATTATAAATGATGATATGCCATCCGACGTGGTAAAACTTTGTTTAGATGATGCAGGCCGCGAAGGGGGCATAGGCGATTACAGGCCGCGCTTTGGTTTGTTTATGGTTACTGAGTTTATCGAAGAAAATTAGGGGTGGGGCGAGCAGAGGAATGGCCCGGAGCGGAAAGGTTTTTTTAACTATAAAAAATAAAAAAGTGAAAAGACAAGCATTGATTTGTAAGGATTGCAATACAGAAATATTCAGTGATACTAATATGGTAATGCTGAAGGATGCTATTTGGAAAAAAGTATCTGATTCTTTTGAAGATGCAATATGTGACAAGTGCATAGAAAAAAGGCTCGGCAGAAATATTACCCTGAGTGATTTTAAACCATCGTCTATTAACGGTGTTGAAATGATACCATGCAATCAATTTTGGCTAATTTATAAAGGAGTGGAGTTGAACGGCGGGCAAAAGTGAGGCGTGGACTGGAGAGGTTTTTTTAATAACATAAAAATAAAAGTATGAAAACAGCTAAAACTAAAAGAAGTGCAGGAGTTAAAGTAAAAACAACGCCCTGGCCAAAAGGTGTAACGGCAAGAAAAAAAGATACCGTAAAAAATAGGTGTGTTGGTTGTGGCTGCTTAATAGCCGTTGGCCATAACCTTTGCGGTGAATGCGCTTGCGAAGATGATAGTGGATATTAATAGCGGGATGGAAAGGAGAGGCCCGGATGAGAGAGGCGAGCAGAGGACTGGAATGGTTTTTTTGAAATTACAAACCCGAATATATAAATTTTGAGATTTGGATGGGACAGGAATTGTAAGCAGAGGAATTGCATGGACAGGAGTTGAAAGGAAAGGTTTTTTTGAAAACAATTAAACTTAAAATATTAGGCAAGGATGGGACAGGAACGGATTAAAGTGGCAAGGATCGGTTCGGATGGGAAAGGTTTTTGAAATGGGGTGAGGACGGGAATGGAGTGGAGTTGACCGGCAAGGAAGGCAGAGGAAAGGAAAGGTTTTTTTTAATAATTAATTTATGCAAGTAGAAATAAAAATAAAAGGAGGAGATTTTTTTGCCGGTGGTGGCGGTGTAACGGTTGCCATGCGAGAGATTGAAAATTTAGAATGCCGATGGATATTAAACCATGATCCAGCTGCTATCCGAACAAACTCGTTTAACAATCCTAATGTAAAGTGTTTTTGGGCTGATTTTTACAAACAAGACGAGAGGCAACTTGAACTTGTGGATTTTGTGTGGGCATCAATTGAATGTACCCAGCATAGCCGCGCTAAAGGTAAAAAAGCCAAAAAAATCGGCAGCTATATGCTGGGATGGGAATTTTTAAGGTATGTAAGACACATAAATCCGTATTTAATCGGAATTGAAAATGTACCGGAGTTTAAAGAATGGTCACCAATTAGAATTTTGGAAGATGTAAAAAACTCAACTAAAGCATATTCAGCTCTTTTATTTGATGAGGAAGGACATTATCATATAGAGCCAATTGAAGGAAGAGAGGGCGAGGAATTTGAACGATGGAAACAGGCTATTATAGACCTTGGTTATGATTACTCTGAAAGAATTTTTAATGCCGCGGATCATGGCATCCCTACCAGGCGCGTCCGGTTCTTCTGTTATTTTTATAAGAAACACCTAAACATGCAAATTCCCTGGGCGCCATTAACACATAATAAAAATGGTACCGACGGACTTAAACAATGGGTTGCTTGTAAGCACTATATTAATTTGACTAACGAAGGCCAAAGCATTTTTGGGCGGGAATTTAATCCTAATGTAGCGAAGGGCCATAGGAAGCCTCTTTGTGTAAATACTCTCAAAAGGGTTTCGGGTGGGATAAAAAAAATTCACCCGGAAATGTATATGCTCATGCAGTATTACGGCAACGGAATTAACGCCCAAAGTATAGACGCCCCTTTAAACGCGGTTCGTACAAAAGACTGTCATGCGCTTTTGAAAATAGAAAAATTCAGATTTATCCAAGACTATTGCAGACAGGATATTTATAATAAGCTGGATGATCCAATGTCGCCGCAACTAACCTGGCAAACTAAGCACTTTGTTACGATTGAAAAAAAACAAATGCTTGCGGACTACTACAGTCGGGAAGATACCGCAACCAGCCTGGACAAACCCGCAAATGCGATACGGACCGAAAACAGTAAACACCTTTTAACAATGCAATTTGTTTCAGATGGTACATTTTCAACTGAAAGCAAAAACCAATCATTAGAAGACCCAATAAACACTTTAACAGGCCAGCAAAGGCACCAGTTAGCACAGGTTAAATTGGATTTTATAAGTATTCAAAATAATAGTAATGGCAATCCTGGCGCCAACAATCATAGCATTGACGAACCAGCATGGGCCATTACCAAAGTTGAAAAGTTGCAGTTCATTTCCACCTACTTTAATTCTTCAGGTAATCCGGGTTCGCAAAATAGCAGCATTGAGGAACCCCTTGGCGCCGTTTTAACCGGCGAAAATAAAAAAGCATTAATTACCGCGTTACAAAACGGCGAGATTGATTTTGATATTAAGATGAGATTTTTGGAACCTGAAGAGCTTGGAAGGATCACTACTTTTCCGCATGGTTATTTCACAAATCCAAGGTTAAAACTTTCCCGGAAAGCAGCAACAAAATTAATTGGCAATGCCGTTCCGCCTGAATGGGCAAAAATAATTATTGAACCAGTGATAAATGAACTAAGGAAAATTTTACTAACAAATTTAAAACCCGCCTAATGACCACAAAAGAAATACAGTTGTTAGTTGGCCGTTCACAGGTGCTAAAGTATCATTCGCCAGTTTGCGAAAATGTAAAAGATGCGCTGGGCATTTGCGAATTTGATGTTTTGTCCGTTTCCAAAAGCGAAATGGTTTATGAGTTTGAAGTTAAAATTTCGCGTTCAGATTTTAAGGCAGACCTCAAAAAGAAAAAACACGAATATTATTCTAAGGGCTTTGAACACAGAACGCGAACACCCAATTATTTTTCTTATGTATGCCCAGCCGATTTAATAAAATTGGGAGAGATCGCAAGCTCAACCGGCCTTTATTATGCAGCTAATGGAGAAATTACAGAGATCAGGAAACCAAAACGTCTGCATGATTTTATACACGACAAAAATAAGCTAAACGCTAAAATTTGTAGGATTACTTCAGAGCGCCAATTCTTAGGCGCTTGCAGATTGACTTATGAAAATAAAGCAATAACAGAACGTTACGCAAATAGAGAAACCAACCAAAGTGAATATTAATATGAAAAAGAAAATTTTTATAAACTTGCTTTTGCTCGCAATAGGTGGGCTTTTATTTTACGCGATGTGGAAACACGTTGAAGAAAACCGGAACATGAAATACCGGATTGAATGGAGCGACGGAAGGGTGATGCAATCCGATTACACAAACTATTATAAAATCTTGTCTTCCGGGTGCATTGAGTACAATGGCCAAACCCGGTGCGGCACTTATGCAGTTAGAATAAATTAATCCAAAAAAAACCATGACATTAAAAGAAGTATTAATCGGCCTTTGCTTTATGGCTATCCCCCTACTCTATATTATTTACAAAATTTGGGAAGACTGGAAAGCCTGGTTAAAAATTAAGCGAAGGCAAAACGCCAGGGCAAATAAATTAAAGCGCAGGATTTTATGCGAAATAAGGAGTACCCATCGGCGGTATAGGAGCCTTAGTTTATGGATGCAGCATGATTGGGACCTTACAAATTATACGCTGGCTATCAAGGAAATTAAAGAGATCAACGAGAGCTTACAAAAAGGACTTGACTTTATTACTGAACGCGACAATGAGCAAAAACGAGAAAATATTATTTGAACTTTTAAAATTAAACGGCTTTAACCCACAGCGAGTTTGGTATGAAAGTAATTTTTCATGGCACCCTGATCGTGGATGGTACGCCCTAATGGAAAACGGCGAAGAATACAAGCTGAGTAGAAATTATGATGAGGCAAAAGCAAACATTGAAAATAAAACAATTAAAAAAACAGAAATATGAAATACTTTATCGACACCGAATTTATTGAAGGCTTCCATAAGCCTCTATTTGGCAAAAAGCGCCACTTTATTGATCTGATCAGTATTGCAGTGGTTGCAGAAGATGGCCGCGAGTATTACGCCATTAGCAACGAATTTAACCCGCGCCTGGCAGATCAGTGGGTTAAGGATAATGTAATTGCCCGGATAGACGAGCCGTTTTACGAGGCTGCCTCCAACGTTCAATGGGAAGCAGGCAGGGCCGCAATTATTAAGAATGAAAAGGAACGTGCCACAAAATCCAACAAATTGATTGCACAAGAATTAATTAACTTTTGCGCTCCTGAAGATAACCCTCAGTTTTACGGTTATTTTGCGGATTACGATTGGGTTCTCCTCTGCTCTCTTTTTGGCAGAATGATTGATCTTCCAAAAGGGTTCCCAATGTTTTGTTTTGACCTTAAACAAATGATGGAAGAACGCGGCCTTACAAAAGCATGGAAACAAGCGCATTGCCCGGAACCGGAAAACGCCCATAATGCTTTGGCAGATGCACGATGGAACAGGAATCTTTATACCACAATGATCGTACTTCCAAAAAAATTCTAACCAATGAAACCAAAAAAATTGACGCAAAGCGAAGTCCTTAAAGTACAAAAGCGCGTACAACGCATCTTAGGGCCGGAATTCCAATTACAGCGTTACGACTTTGACCGCACGTTCAGCGGCGTTGAATTTGTAAATCCACATTTGCTTTTGATAGGCTCCAGCACATTGAAAAAATTATTGTCACTCAACATTCCGTTTAACGTTGGCCGACTTGGAGATAACCGTTTTCATATAATTCTTTATATCAACTTAAAAAAATAAAAGCATGGCCGCCACAAGTATTGAATGGACAATGAAGGTTTGGAACCCTACAACCGGATGCAATAAAGTTTCCCAGGGCTGTAAAAACTGCTATGCAGAAATAATGCACCGTCGCCTCCGGGTGATGCAGCCGGAAAAATATTCCCGCCCTTTTTTAGATGGCGCGTTTTTGCACTTTCCTTCACTTCAGGTACCATCAAAAATTAAAAAACCAACGACATTCTTTGTCAATAGCATGAGCGATCTTTTTCACGAAAAGTTAAGGGTGATTGACATTGCTTCAGTGTACGCTATAATGGCCATTAATCCGCAGCACACTTTCCAAGTATTAACCAAGCGGCCCGAAAGAAGACAGGAGTTACTCTCAAAAACAGAATTTGTGGAAATGGTTGCTATGGCCGCCCTTGCTTTACGAGGCCCACAAAAATTATTTGCCGGCGAAACAAACATCTTTAAGTGCGACTGGCCTCTAAAAAATGTTTGGGAAGGAACCAGTGTTGAAGATCAGAAAACCGCATCGGAACGCATACCGCATCTTTTAAAAACCCCTGCGGCGGTTCGATGGCTGAGCATGGAACCACTATTAAGCCATGTTGATCTTAACCACATTTATACCCAATGCTTACTTGAAGGTTTGGACTTGGATGCAGGTATGCAATGGATTGTAGTTGGTGGCGAAAGCGGAAATAAAAAGCGGCCATTTGAAGCGAGCTGGGCGCGAGCCATCCGCGACTATTGCAAAGAGAGCCTAAAAATTAAATTCTTTATGAAACAGATGGATAAAAAACAAGCGATCCCGAAGGATCTGTTTATCAGACAATACCCAAAAATTAAAAAATGAAGGCCGCAAAAACTATAAAGGCGTATTATGTTGGCAAGCAGCTGCCGGAGTACTTTGGTAAACTGGTTGATGTTCGCGACGACTATTCACGCGACTATTATTTTGAGATTCGCTTTCCGGGAGAAAAAAAGTGGCGCGACGGTTTCACTGACATAGATTTTTCAGTTAGCGATCCGGGACTGGTAGCAAGTATAATAACCAATTAAAAATAAAAAGTATGTACGATCATTTTACAAAAGAATTAACAACAAAATTCGGTATAGACCGGTTACGCCTGATGCTTTTCTTTATGCCATTACTTGAAGCAAACAGTAGCAAAAAAGCTGACAGAACATTGAATAGGTTAAAATCATTCTTGGTACAACAAATTAAAAGGGGAATTACAGCAAAGGAAAACCTTGATTTATTGCAAGGCTGCTATGAATGGGTAAAGAGTGATGCCCAAACCAACGAAAGATTGAAAGCAATGGATTATTTATTTGATTTAGAATTTTTAAGCGATGGCAAAGAAAAAAATTGAGGTAACATTTCACAATTCAGCAACGGAACTTATAAAAAGGCTTGACGAAGTTGCGCTGAAGGAAAAAAATAATTTTCCGGCATCAATAACAGATCCTTTTGTCTTTTGTTATAGCAAGCGGCGGATTATGTTTATACAGGAACTTTGGCAATTTTTAAAATCGAAAATTGTTTATGATAGGCTTGATGGCCCAAAGGATAATGTAAAAGCTCCAAATATTGTTTGGGCCGATAAGCGCGCAAATTATTACAGTTACATTTTATTTATAGCAAGTTTCTTAAAAGCCTGCAACATTAATTTTGAATATGTGCTGGTAAGATTAAATCCCGGCAAAGATTTTCAGCATGTGTATTTTCTTTTTCCTGATACCGATGAAACGCTCGACATAACTTTAACGGCCCCCGGCATTGAAGGTGGCCCTGTAATTGAAAGATTAATTTTAAAACCTATATAAATGGAAAACATAACATTGACAACCGAAGCCGTAAACGCTTACAAAGAATTAATGACTAATCCCAAAAACAACGGATTGGATTTTCCCCCATTGGAAGAATGTTTCGACGTTTACGAAAGTGGAACCGCGAAACATATATTGTACCAGGAGTACATTGACAAAATAAAAAAGCCGCTTCCAAAAGTATTTTTTTATATTATAATGGACGACATTTACTTTGACAGAATTGTAAAATGCTTAGATGGCAATTTAGGATATAAACTAAAAATAAAGATATAGTCCGAACCGGTTTGTTAGCAGTGCTTTTGAGAAAGTAGAACAAAATATGTAAACCGGCTACAACGAAAGCGATAAAAGGATAACTGCATTTAATCCTTCGCAAAGAACACCGCGCAATGATCGCGCAAGGAAGTCCCTTAGAATGGACAACCGGCCCCTGGGATCACACTCACCCCCCAGGGGCTTTTTTATTGTAACCTCAAAGCATTATATATAATAGGTAAGGTTTGCAGGGACGTAAGAGCCTAAGACCATAGCAGTCGCCTTAATGAACTCAGGAACAATACTGGAATGTTCAGCCGCGCCCCGACAATGATCGGGGCTTTTTTTATTCTCCAAAAAGTATTACCAACACGTTGCTAACATTTTTCTTTTTTCAATTCAATTACAGTTAGTTACGCGCAACAATGGAAAACAACGGGCCATTAACGGCAAGGGTAGTCAGCGAGTTTGCGGAATATTTGTGTATGGCTTTTACTAAAAAAGTGCTTTAAATGGATCACACCCCGGACATTCAATTTAATGAAAGTAACCAAACGGTGAACAACTGGCTGGTATTTATTGGTGGTTTTATTTTCAACCTTTTATTCCTCCCAAAATTCTTAATCAAATGTAACGTGCATCAAATATTAGAATATTTTTTAAGCGCCGAATTTGGAATATTCTTTCTCAGATCAATTGTTGGTAGCCTTGTAGCCTTGCTTTTTAAACTTCTTTACGATTTTATAAAAAGAGGTTCCAAATCCAATATATCAAAAGGAGGGCCACCAAATGAATAAGGCGGCGGTTGTAATAACTTCAGTTTTAGTTGTAGGTACCGGAATTGCCGTTGGCGTAAACCTTGCCGGCAAGGCAAAAGCCGCAACCGATTTAAAATTAGATTTCGGCGCGCTTAATTTAAAATCCGCATCTGTAAAAGATGGAATTTTATTTGACGTTATTTTTAAGGCCGCCAACAATTCACCGGTTGAATTAAAATTTACACAGCCTTTTGTCGAAGTTTCAATAATGGGCGATAAAGGCGCTTTAACTCAGATCGCGGTTAGTCACGATGCCCTTGGAATTATTTCACTGGCCCCGCGCAAAGTTTCTGATCTCAAATTCAATTTAAGTATTTCTCCTACCCAGGCTGCAAGAATTCCAACTCTGCTATGGCACTTTATAAATAATAAAGTGGCAGTTGCATTTGGCAGAAAGCCAACCATTGATAAAAAATTATTGCTCGAATTCGGCTTTACTGCTGAAGGGATAAATTTTAAAAAGAAACAAGACGTTTTAGTATGAGCTGCGGATGCAAAAATAAAGGCGTTAACGGCCACTTATGTTGCCACCAGGTAGAAACACTTGGTTTGGTTGCAACTGATAATCGCACGATCAAGGATGGCTCACAGTACGACGAACTTTTTCCGGCTGCAAATTTAAAAGACACAATTGTAAATCCAAACGGCACTGTAAAGTACACCGTTGAACAAATGGAAAAAGTTGTTCAGGATAATCATTGGCAGGTAGCAAAAATAGCAAAGAAATTAGAGGGCAAAGATGTATCGGAAACGCTAAAAAATGTTTGGGATTTTGGTTTTAATTTTTTCAAATACAAGTTAGATAAAGATGGTACCGAGGAATTAAGAACGCCGGCCAGGTCTTGGCATGACGGTCAAATTTTAGCGCGTAACCCTGCCACGTTTAAAAAAGCCGGGATTGATTGCGACTGCTATTCCATTTTAGTTGCAAGCATTCTTACAGAGTTAGGCATCAAATACAAATTACGCGTAACAAAATATTCAGCGGGATGGCAACACGTTTACGTGGTAATACCAACCCCTAACAAACCACACCTAAACTGGATTGTGGATTGCGTTCTCGACAAATTCAATATTGAAAAAACATACTCAGATAAATTCGATTACACCATGAACGGATTAAAAGGATTAGGAATACCTGTGGCTATACTTAGCGGTTCCGATGCAGATGAACTTCATAGCATTATTTCAGGGGCGGATTTTGACATTTCAGGCTTTGGTGCAACCGAAGACCCACACGAAATTTTAGGAGCTATAAAAAAACACCTTGTTCGCACAAAAAATTTTATTGAAAGAAATCCCGGTCACGCGGTTTATCAAGGCGGCGCAAAAAACAACGTCAAAATGTTGAACCATGTTATTAAAAATTGGGATAATCATGCTACACGCGATAAAGCTTTGATGGAGGCTGCAAAAGTTGAGCATGAACAAAACGTTGCAGTTGCCAAGGCAGAACATGAGGAAGATGTTGTGTCCGGATTAGCAGCCCCCGGAGATTTTAGTTACCCTGAAACTTTTGATCATAGCTTAAGTTTTTCCGGTACGGACGACGAAACAATAGGCGGCCTTGATGATCTTGGTAACGATGATGATTTTGGCGATGTAAATGTTTTAGGAAAAGCAAAAAAATCTAACGGTAAACGCGAGCCTAAAAAATTCTTTAAAAACGTTCGAAAAGTGGCCGGCAAGGTTGGCGCTAAAATTAAAGCAGGCGCTAAAAAAGTTGGCGGCGCTCTGAAAAAAGTAGGCAAAGCCATTGTAAGATTTAACCCCATCACCCTTGCGGCACGCGGTGGTTATTTACTGGTATTAAGAGAAAATTGGTGGGGAATGGCTCATGGTCTTTACCCTGCATTCTTATCTAAAGAGGCTGCGCTTTCGAAAGGTTATAGCGCTTCTGACTGGGAAAAAGCTCAAAAAGCAAAACCTAAAGTCATAAAAATATTTGTGAAGACCCTTCAGGGTAAAGAAGCAAATCTTATTAAAATTCTTGAAAAAGGATGGAACAGAAAGCCAAAAGTTGGCTTTTTACAAGGCTTAGGCATTGAGCCTGCTTCTACAACAGTAGCGGTAGCGGCATCGGCGGCTCCGGTAGCTGCAACTGGTAGCGCAATGACAGCAGCTGGCATAACAGCCACCGGTGGCGGAACTTTCATTGCTGCCATTAAAAAGTTTTTCAGTAAGCATAAAGATAAAATTAAGGATGCCGCTGGAAGCGATGCTTCGAAAGGATTTTTTGCAAAACTGAAAGAAAAACATGCAGCCAAAAAAGCTGCAAAGATCGCGGCGAAGCAAAATGAAGATGGCAGTACTGAAAATACCGATGGCAGTGTAACCAATACTGATGGCAGTGTAACCAACCCTGACGGAACTATTGAACACGAAAACGGCCAGGTAACAACTTCTGACGGTTCAGATATAACCGCTGAAACAGCGGCGACTTATGAAGATGAAACTCCTGAAGAGGGTGGCGATGGCGGAACCACTGAAGAGGCGCCAACCGACGAAACGCCGTCGGATGAAACCCCGGCAGAAAATAATCCGGAAGATGAAGGCCCAACCGATGGCTTGGGATTCCTGGATAAAGCAAAAGCTTTTGTAAAGGAAAAACCACTTGTTTCCACTTTAATCGGTGTGGGTATTGTGGGTACAACCTTAATGCTCATCCCGGCAACGCGCAAGCCTATTGTAGCATTTTTCACCGGTAAAAAGAAACCAAGCCTAAGCGGTGCAAAAAAACGCCGTAAGAAGCCAGCTAAACGCGCTCACAAACCAGTGCCTAAATCAGCCAAACGCAAAAGCAAAGTTCGCTTTGTTAAAATGTAATCCAATAAATTTTTAAACCAATATAAAAAAAAAACAAATGGCAACCCACAAACACAAACCCAAAAAAGCTCGCAAGGGCAAAGGCCGCAAAAGCAGCCGTCGTGGTAAAAAGAAAGGTTTGTCTGGAGTTTCACCAGCACCTAAGATGAGTACGTCGGGCGCGTTGAAAGAAACAGGCAAAACTACCGGCGGATTACTTTTAGGTCTATTGACAAGCGCAGTGGCCGGGTATGGACTTGATAAGATCGGTCCGATACAGGCAAAGGACACAGATGGAAAAGTAGTTTCCTTCTTTAAAAAAGCAATTAAACCCGTAGTGCTGATCGGCCTCGGTGTAACCGGTTCAATCGTTGGCCGCAAAAAAGGAATAAAATTCCTTTCATCATTCGGTGATGGATTTGCAGTTGGCGGAGCCTTCTCAGGGTTCAAAGCAATTGTTGGAACAAAAACCAACATGTTCAGCGGCTTAGGCAGTTCTGAAGACGTGCTTTCTAAAGTAGCTAATTACTACCAGGAGAACATGGAAGAATTGAAGAAAAACATGATCGAAAGCGGCGCAGTTGTAAAACTTGGCGAAGCTGAGAACAACATGAGCGGCAACCAGGAAGAAATGAATGGCGGTCGTCGTCCGGGATCTGAAATGAGAGTTGAAGAATCAACAACTTTTATCTAAGCGAAATAAAAAAACAACAATTAATTAATTTTTAAAACAACAAAAACCCCGCGTATCCGCGGTATATAAGTAGAAGAAAACATGGAAGAAAAAACAAACGGGTTTACAGACGTAGAGATATTACAGGGCTTAGGCTATGCAAGTATTGAACAAGGTGATACCTTAATGGGAACATTAAGTGCAATGCCAAAAGACCGCCGTAAGGCAGCTTTTGCACAAATACAAAAAACTTCCTTTGGAAGCGCGAACAAAAGCGTTCGTGACCTTGTAATTGAGCGCATGAGCTTATTACCAACCCCAATTGCAAATGGGTTAGCACAAAAATCTTTGCAAATTGTTGAAACTGAATTGGTGTCGGTTAAGTACATCACAAACAAAGGCGACTTGAAATTTTTCGAAGACGCTGATAAAATTAAATCGGGTGAAACCAACGTTAACGGCGGGATGCTGAAAAAAGACGAGTGGTTTTTACTTTGCGCTATCCAGTACCAGGAAGGTGTTGGAGCAAGCTCAACGGATGCTACCACTGCCATTTTTGGCGCGGCATTCGCAAACGGTTCAAACGGAGATTTCGATCTTCAGGCGAACAACAATAAATACCTATTGCCTGAGCGCTCTCCATTAGGTATGTTCTCTGATATTTCAGCACAAGGCGGTTGGAAAAACAAAGCCAATACCGTTGGCTTAGACAATCCAAAATGGATTGAGCCGGGTGTAAAATTCGGTGTAACTGCCCGTTACGGAACTGCAAACGCTACGGCAAACCTTCACGCAAGGTTCAAGCTGATCGGCGCATCTATCATTTCTCTTTAAGGATTAAGGCTGCCATCAAACGGTGGCAGCCTTTTTTTAAAAAGCGAAATTTTCAAAGAGATACCGGGAAAAAGTTTTTACATGCTTGTATAGTTCTTTTTCTTTTCAGGGTGGCTTCCGGGCCACCCTGAAACACCGGTTGTTTTTTACAAGCAACAAAAAATCAAACAAATGGAAAATATCCAAAGAGGCCCAGCCAAAGTTGTTCAACACCCTGAGTTAAGGGAAATAAAATACCAAACCGTTGAAATACCGGTTACAGGCGGCGCGGCAAGCGCAACTGTACCATCTAAACACAGCGCCTCATTTGAAACAGATAAACTGTACAAAAGAGTTATCGGCATCGCAATGGAGATCATTCCGTCCGCCGCTGGTGTTAATACTGATTTTTTAAAGATAGGACGCTTTGAAATTCAAAACCATGAAGCCTATTCAGAAGGGTTGCCGGTTAAAACTTTATTAAACACAAACGACGTTAAGCCTAACGATAAGTTTGACAGAATGATTAATGAAGAAGCTAATGGCAATAAGGTAAACATTGATTTAAACGAGTTCAACGTTGGGGCTTTTGTGGCTTACAAGGTTGCAATTATTTTAATGTTATCGAATAGAGAAGAGGACGTAAATCCTCCGGTTGCGAAATAAAAGAAATCCATTTTTAAATGAATCGTTACAAGTATCAAATAATAAAGCTCAAACTCGCACAATACAATGTGCCTGGTGTTCTTATTTCACCTACCGGGCCATCGCTTTATACTATACCGGAAAATACCCTTCCATTTAAAGATTATAATAACATTGCCGCTTTCCGTTTTTATTCTCCAAGATCTGCTGATCCGATGGGAACCTTAATAAACCTGATCGAAATTTCAGATTTCAGAATTAGCGGTTATGAAGTTGTAGGAGAAAGAACCCCTTTTAAAATTTTTGCCGTTGGCAATTCTATAAAGCACGAAGACCGTTATACTGAGGTAAATATCCCAAATAATTTACAGCAGGTAAAATGTACCCTTAGCGCAAAACATGGCGCTCCTAACGATATTTACCTTATTCTACGGTTAAACAATGTAAAGGAAGATCAGCATTTTAAAAATTATCACCGTTACGAAACAAAAGTTTTTGAACTGATCAATAACCCACCGGACGAAGTAAAAAAATTCACATTCAGGCCAAAGGCCGGGGTAAGTATTTTAAAAGGTGTTTCGGTTAATTTTATTAATCACTCTCACCAATTTTGGTCTGGATCGCCAGGCTTTGGCGGCGGCGGCGGCGGTTTTACATATTACCCTTACCCTGGCATTCCGGTTACACCTCCGGGGCCGGTTGGTAAAGTATCACTTCAACTTAATAATTTAAAATCCAATCCTATTCTTATAAACTGCAAAGATTATGTTTTTGCCGGTGTAGAAAGGAAGATTGAATTTTTAGAATTGAACGAACCGCTACTCACAAGCTCAGATATTGACGGCTATTTTATAAACAGCCCTCAGCTTTCTATTTCACTTGCCAACCTTACAATGTATTTAACGCATAAATATTCTATCAAAAAATAATGGATCATCCTTACATATTAAAGAATATTTTTCAGCGCATGGCCGAGTTAGGCCATAAGGATTTTCATTTTGAGAGTGTTCGCGTAACTGTTAAAGAAGCGATTGAACCAACAAACGAAGTTTTTTACAATTTTACCGGCATTGGCGTAATAGCTGGCGGCCCTCCCGGTATTATTTGTTCACCGTCTTTTGTGCCGCCACCTGTGCCTGTATTTTCACCAACTAAATTTTACTTATTAGCACATAACGTATTTTATTTTTTAGTTGAAAAAAACATTGATCCCAAACTAAGAATTAAAAGCGATACCGGTTGTTTAACATCGGTTGAGGCTGCTAATTATAACTCTTACACATTTTTCAATTTCAAAGAATTTACCGGACAGATCTTCTTTGATCAGGACACCCCTGCACCTATTGATTTAGAATTCATACGATGCACACCATATACAAACAATTAAAAACTATCAAGCAAAATGGAACTTATTACTCTCGAAGAAATTTACAAGAAGTACCCGCAGTTACAAAATATTGCGAATCGCCTTCACCTTAGCGTTGCTTCAGCGGAAAAACAGAATAAAGAATTAAAGGAACGCAGGTCGAGCAAACCTGAAGGATCTGTTCTTAAATCCTATGTTGTTTCGCCTGAACACGCAGCCATTGAAAAATTTTATGCTGAAGGCAAATGGCAAAACACTTACCACCCTTTACAATCAGGTAAAGAAGCGTTTGAAATCAATTTGGAAAGGATCATGGGCCAAAACCCTGAAGCAATTAAAATTTTAATTGTGAACGGTCCTAAAGAATCGCCCAGGAATAAAAGTCAAAAAATTGAGATTTCTTTTAAAAGTGATGCTGCCATCCCACCGGATGAAAAAGAAGCTGTTAAAAGCGACGTTGTGGACGCTTTAAGGACTGAATTGGGAAGCTTAAAGGAACAATTTAAGAGTTCATCCATCAAAACAGATCAAGAGGGCCAGCACGCTATATCCGCTTTAAATTATGGCCAGCGCTTAACTGAAATTGAGCATAAATATCAGATCGAAGGTTTAAAGCGTGATCACAAGGAAGATATTAATGCTCTCAAAAATTCTTATGAAAAGCAGATCGACGAACTCAACGATGAAATTGACGAGCTGACTGAAGATATTGAATATTTGGAGGCAGAGAAAGCAGAGAGCGAAGAAAGTTTAAAAGGCATTGGAACCGAAATTGAGAAGTATAAAAACCCAACCATGTTCACAGCTTTTGGTAAGGTATTAGCTAATGCAGCTGAACACCTGATAAAAGAAAATGCAACTGGCTTAGGCAAAGCTTTTAAAATAGATCCTAAAGACATCAAAGATATTTTTGAAGTTAAGGAAACCGAAGAAAAAGAAGCGGCTCAAACTGAAAATAAAGGCGGGTTCTCAGATGCTCCGGGATCGGACAATGAAGCTTATAACAGTCTGGACGCTCAGAAAAAAGAAATTGCGGACGCATTTATTAATGTGTGCCACAACCTTGAAATGGATCAGTTACAAAAATTACTTGGCGCATTCCAGTTTGTGTTAAATGAAGATGGCACCGTAAACATGCCAATTCTTTTATTGACTTATCAGACAGGCAAGACCGCAAAAGAGGCAGCCGATAAAGCCGCCAAAGAATCAGCAGAAAACGAAACAAAAAATAACTAAAAACAACAAGCAATGCAAAAACAACCATTCTCAAAACTCTTCACCGTTGAGGCGGAAAGTAAAGAGCAATCAGAGAAAATTTTTAACGCTTTATGGAACTTATACAGAGTAAGCGAAACAAATGATCTGTTAGCAATTTCTGCAAAAGTAACAGCTAAACCAGCGCTCATTAAGCGCGCATTAAAGTTCATCTAAATAAAATGGCAGATACCCCTTATATAATTAACACACCAGCCAACAGTAAAGGCGCCCTTGATAAACTCATCGGGGCTGGTCTTATTGTAGGGGGGCTTTGGTATGCCCGTAAGTTATACAGGGATTATAAGGCCAATAAAATTTCGGATGCCGCCGGTGGTGATCCAAATATTCAGGCAGCCATTGAAATCCATCAGGCAATTGATGGCGCCGGTACCGCCGAAAAAGTATTATTTGATATTGCAGGCCATATTCAGGATTGGAAGGCTGTAAGTTTAGCTTATCGCGGAAAATACCAAAGCGATATGCTGGAGGACATCAAAGGTGATCTCAGCGCTGCGGACTTTCAAAAGTTCATGAACATTTACAACCTCAATAAAAAAGATGCTAAGGGAAACCTGATCGCAAATAAAAATCCGGTTACAAGAGGATTTTGGGTTTATGTTGAAAAGGATGCGAATGTTAGAAAGACGGCCCGCGTAGTTACCAAGTTTGAAGAGGCAAAAAACAACCTTAAATACATTGGCCAGGGCAGAATAAATAATGTTATTTTTCTTGCCAAGGCCGGAAAATATTTAGGTGTTTTAAGTGGCCGCGCTTCAGTAGATACTTCAACCGCAGAGGGAACACAATTTTTAGAAGTTATGGTTCCGATGTTAACGGGTAAAACGTTTGTACCAACCGCTGTATGGGTGGCATCTTCGCAGGTAAGAACCATTAATAAGAAGGGGTTTATGCCAAAGCCAGGCGAAATACACGCCTTTACAAAAGCACTGTTTGACCGCGCTTTAAATGGCAGTGGCGGTATTGGCGTTAACACTAATTACAAAGCCGAATTGGTTCTTAATGTTCCGTTCGCTTCAGTAATGGACGAAAACGAAAATTTCATTAAACAGGTATATGGTAAAGACTTAATTCTTGGTTTCAAGGATAGTGAATATGCAAATAAATCCGGTGAACGGTTTTTTGTATTTGTTACCGCGGATGGATTTAGAAGAATGATTGCCGTTAACGCGGTTAAAGAACAAAAAATACCATAATGGCAGATATTCAAAAAATAATTCCTTTTACTTATAAATGGGAGGGCGGGTTAACCGACAATCCGAAGGACAGCGCAAGCAAAACGCCCGCGCCTTGGCCATATACAAACCCTGCCAACAAAAGAACGTCAAGTAAATGGCACACGAATAAGGGCATCACCTATGCAACTTTTTCAACCAATGCAAAAACATTAGGTTATCAAAATACGGCGGCCAATTTTTTCACCATGCCGGCAGACATTTGGTTGAAGATCGCAAAAAATAAATATTGGGATATTTTAAAATTGGACACAGTAACCAGCCAGGCAGTTGCAAACATAATGTTTAGCTGGATTTGGGGTAGCGGTTACGCTTGGCGTCCAAGAATGCAAAGGTATTTACTAACCAAAGGCATAAGCTGGAATATAAATGATTTCACCGCCCTTGCTGCCTCTTTAAATATCTTAATTAAAAAGGATGAGAAAAAAACATTCGAGGAATTATTGGATCAGAAAAAACAATACCTCGAATCGCTGGCAGACTTTAAAGTATTCGGCCCCGGATGGATCAACCGGTTAAACGATCTGAGAACGCAAAGCGTTTCATATATAAAAGCAGTGGCTACAAGCAGCGTCGGATTGACACTTTTTTTTTTGGCTGCCGCTGCTGGAACAGCTTACTATTTTAAGGATGATATAAAAAAATTAATTAACAAAAAAAAATAAAATAAAATGGACATCACTTTTGACAACACAGTAGGAAGCACCAAGGCTACAACTTTAGTTGCAGTTATTGCCGCAGTATTAGCCGGTAACATTCGCCCGGTAGGAAATAAAAAATTAATCCGCATTGCGGGCGTTGATTGCAAGCTCGACACAGCAACCGTAACGGATATTGATTTGACCGCTATCAATTATACCGCCCTTGATGGTGATGGCGTTCCGGTTCCAATAGTAGCCCACACAAACCTAACAGCCATTGTTGCGGCACTTGAAGCGGGCAAACTTACAGTGGCCGGTACAAAAAAACTTTTGAGAATTGGTAACAATTCTTGCGACTTGTCAACAGCCGTTGTACCGGGTTAATCGTTTATTAAAAATTAAAGCCTTAGAAACGCTAAGGCTTTTTTAAAAAACAAAGATGAAAACAGTCCTAACAATATTAGTGATCGCGTCAATTATTGCAATGGCAATTCTTGTTTTAATTCATTTAAAAAAGTTGATCTCCAATGTTTCAGCTTCGCTAAAAGACCCCATTACAGGTATTTGGTCGCCAAAGCTTCTAACAGCTTTCACCTTTGTTTTGCTAACTGTTGTTTTAGAATTGGGCTGGTTAAAGAAAGCATATATCGCTGATGTTTGGACGGGAATGGAATTGATCTTAGGATTTAATTTCGCATATATAACCGCTTCATTCGGAATGAGGATGGCCGAAAAAATGCAAGCAAAAAAAATTGATAAAGCTACTAATGCCGGTGGAGAAAATAACGGCGGCAGTGAACAAAAATAAAAATCATTAAGATGCCAATAGAAAGAACAATATTATCCGCGGTAGAAGTTGCCAATATAGTTGGGAAATCCGAAATTATTAATTCAGTTAGAATTTGTACGAATCGTGCAGCCGCCACAATTGAGTGGCCTGAAGACGATACCGATGGACTGAGAGTATTAATAAAAACTATTTTAAACGATCCAACGGCTCAGGAATGGCTGGATGCTATTCTTTATTACGTTGTTAACAATAACCCTCAAATTGACTGGTATAGTTACAACCTGGACCGTACAAATATTGAAGCCGAAATTTATACAGCTTGTTGGCTTGCACTTTATGGCGTTTGTGGCAAAACTGTTCCGGGACAACTTACCGTTACCACTACCCCTACTGAGTTAACTGAGGGCACTTTAGACGGCGCCGTTATCTTGTTAACCTTGTTATATGATTTCTTTAAGAACGATACTTTAGATGTGGCAAACTTCACATTAATAAATGCCCCTGACGGCCTAACGGTTGCTTCGGTAAGATATTTATGTGAAGATATGGCCGAAATTACTTTGGCATTTGACGGCACTGACTTTGATGATGATTGTGTTCGCGCTCACTTGAAGGTGAAAATTGCCGCTGCTGAAGTTGATCAGGCGGTAGATCATATCAGCCCGCCAATAGAAATTACACCATTAGTTGAAAGCCTTGAAGCAACTGCCAACCCAACACCATTAACAGAAGGAAACCTAAACGGTAATGTTATAACGATAGTTGCAACAAACGAAACTTTTAAAGCGGGAATAGCATCCGGCGACGTTAATTTGAACAATGCACCAGCGGGCACAACAGTTGGTTCGGTATCGCGAGTTGATGAACATACATTAGAAGTTACTATATCATTTGATGGAACTGATTTTGAAGTAGACGTTTTAGATTTCTCTGTAAAAATTCTCGGAAGCGGACTGACACGCGGAAACGATTTAACCACTCAGGATCTGCCAATAACAGCCTTAACGGAATCGGTTGCTTTCTCATTACCTGATCTTTCTTCTTTAACTGAAGGCAATATTAATGGTGCCGTTGTAAGGTTAACATTAACAGGCGAGGTATTTACTTCAGGCGGATCATTTGTAACCGGAAACTTTGCGCTGATAAATGCCCCGGCAGGTGTAACAATTGCTTCAGTTAACAGGGTGAGTGATACCGTTGGAGATTTAACTTTAGCGTTTGATGGAACTGATTTTGATGCCAATGTTACTGATTTTGCAGTTCAGGCATTAGGCGGGGCTGTAACGCGCGGAAACGCTTTAACAACTCCTGACCAAACGATCACCGCCCTGGTAGAATCCGTATTTGCTACCCCTACCAACGTAACCTCTTTAAAAGAGGATAATCTTAACGGTGCAATTGTAAGGTTAACACTCACCAATGAAGAATTTATTAGCTCTGTAACTCCTGGTCATTATTCTTTCAATAATGCACCTCCCGGCGTATTAATTGTAGCTTCAGCAACACGTTTCAGCGCAAATAAAGTAGATCTTCTTTTAGCGTATATCCCATCTGATTTTGATGCGAACATTACAGATTTCTCGATTACGATCGATGGGTCTGAATTAACCCGCGGTAACGGATTAACCTCTCAGGATATGACAATAACAGCCGTATTAGAAGCTGAATTGGTTGCGGTTCCTACCCCTGATCCGTTAAGCGAAGACACTCTAAATGGCTCTACAATCGAATTAACAGTATCAGGCGACACATTTGTAGGCGGCACAGGTCTTATTGCATCGCACTTTAATATTGATAATGCTCCGGCCGGCTTAGTAGTTGGCGGTGTTGCGGAGGGCAGCGCTGCAAATAAAGTAATATTAACTCTCGGCTGGGGCACAGGTGACTTTGATGCTCCGCAGGCGGTTTCTATTACGGTTGCAGGTGATCAGTTGGTCGGTGGTGTTGGCGTTACTTCTCAAACATTTATTATTAACGCGATTATTGAATAGTGAAACAACTCTTCCAAAACATTTCGCTTAAAAAAGCAACTTCTAAAACCGGATATTTATTTATCCGGTACAATGATCTTGCTAATGATCTTTTATTCGGAATATACAATTTGTTAACCTAAGCGCGCGCCATGCAATCCCTTTTAAAAAACCACACAATGAAAACCATGTTAAAAACACTCTTTGTAATTTCCATACTGGCACTGCTTAATGTATTGTGTTCGTGTGGAACTTTCAAAAAGTCCATTAACAAAACAAAGGAGGAAGTAAAAACAGTTACCGATACAAAAAGAGTTACCGATACTGAAACAGTAAAAACCAGTACCACGACTGAAAAAATAGACAGCACAATTGTAACCAAGGGCGACACGCTTACCGGTGAAAAAGAACTAAAGGATATTTTAAACGGTGATTCCCTGGTAACTGAAGATGAGAATACCAAAACGGTAACGAAAATTGATAAAGGGACAAAAAAGTTAAAAACCACAACCATAGAAAAACCAAAATCTATTCACGTTTTTGTTGATAAAACAACGGTTAACGAGGTTAAGGAAAAAAAGCACGAAGAAGTAAAAAAGCACGAAGAAGAAAAAAAGAAAACGGAAACCTATAACAAGGAAGTTGAACGCACCGGTATTATAAAATGGTGGTGGTGGATAATTATAATTTTAGGAACCGCGATTTACATTTGGCAAAAATATTTTAAAAAATAAGAACATGAAAACATTACACGTTATTGGCCTTGCAGTATTAGGCGCTGGAGTAATTGGCGGCGGCATTTATCTTGGCACCAAGAAAAAAGATGGAGAAGAAACTTCTGAAACTACCGACACTTCGGTACCGGATCAGGGCGCGTCGAACCCAAAATCACCGGTTGATCAAAAAGCAATTGAGGACGCAAAGTACGCTAAATACAAAGCAGATATAAATGTATGGATGAAAGTGGCAAAATATCCTGCTGATGTACAAAAGGACATGGCAACCGCAATGGGTAAGATGAGCAAATCTGAATTAGTTGATTTGCATACTTTAATTTTCACTTACGTTCCGGGTAAAAAGAAACTTTCTGCCAACCCTGCATTTAAAGTAAAGATTCAGGCGCTTGGTAAAAAATACAGTGTTGTAGATAAGATCTTAGCTAAGGCCCTTA
>JAHEZB010000212.1 GCA_023251285.1 Chitinophagaceae bacterium
ATTAGGCCCGAAATTGGAACTACCATCTCTTCTTATTACAAACTGCGCTATATATTTATCATTATACGTATAGTTGAGCCTGCCAAAATAAGATTCTCCGGCACCATCACCTCTATAACTTGTTCCCGGATTTGATAAAGGATCTGCTACACTAAGCTCCTGTACCGAAGTGGTTGAATAATTTTTTCCGGAAGCGCTTAATCCCTGGTAAGCGTAATAGGTAGCTTCATGTCCCGCCATTACAGAAATTTTATGCTTTTCAATGTTAAAATCATACTGCACTCTTGTGTTCAGAGAAAGCCAATAATTGTTACTGGTGGCGCGGCTTCCGGATGTGGGAGCACTTTGATAATATTTACCGAGCGTATAAAAAGGGTTGAATTGAAAATTATTATTAAAAGTATAATTTCCGTTCAATTCTGTATGCCATACTAAACCGGTAATCGGTGAAACATCCATATTTAATCCACCGATGAGGCCAAAGGATGTATTGTAATTGTTATTAAGATTCGCTATCGCTACCGGGTTAGTAACCGCGTATTGTGCCTGGGCCGCATTGGCCGGACCGCCATAGGTACCATCCGGATTTTTTACAGGAATGGTAGGGTTTTGAGACAATGCCAGGTTCACGATACGACCCTGGAATGTGTTTACTTTTTCATTGGTTCCAAAAGCACTGAGATTGGTTCCAAATTTAAGCCACTTGGTAGCCTGGTTGGCAAGATTTAATCTTATTGATCCTCTTTTGAAACCCGATCCGGCTGCCACACCACTCTGGGACAAATAATCACCGGATAAATAAAAGTTCGTTTTTTCGGTTCCTCCGCTCAATGAAAGCGAATATTTTTGCATCAAAGTTGGGTTGAATAATGCTTTTTGCCAGTCTGTCCCTGCACCGAGCAAACTTGGATCGCCCAACTCGGCTGGTTCTACACCTACCAAACCATATTTCTGAAGTTTGCCCACATAAATAGCATATTGTTGCAGGTTCATTACTGGTAATTCTTTGGGACGTTGCTGAAATGTTTGTGAAGAAGAAAAATTAACTTTCGTATTTCCCGCTTTACCTTGTTTGGTGGTAATCATTACTACGCCGTTTGCACCGGCAGCTCCATAAATAGAAGTAGCAGCGGGTCCTTTCAGGATACTTATATCTGCTATATCGTCCGGATTTATTCCTGCAAGTTCATTCGATTCGCCTGAGGCTACATTATACTGTCCTCCGGATGGAACGCTTGGCCTTATCTGTACACCATCGATTACATACAATGGCTGGTAATTACCAGTTATAGTGCTGATACCCCTGATAATAACTGTAGAACCAGAACCGGGGGCGCCGCTCGGACTTGAAACATACACATTCGCTGCCTTTCCCTGCAGCGCATCATCCAGCGTAACGTTTACTGTTTTATTCAGATCTTTTGAAGAAATAGTTTCAACCGCACTACTCATATCCGACTTCTTCATTTTACCATATCCTACCACTACTACGTCACTTAAGCTATTATTACTTGACCGCAACTTTACGTTAAAAACACTCCTCGAGCCAATAGTTATTTGTTGTGATTCCATGCCAACAAAGGAAACAACTAATCCATTGTTGTCTCGTGGAACGCTCAGGGAAAACTTTCCCTCGCCATCCGTTGCAACGGAAATGTTCGTATTTTTTACCGTTACCGTAGCGCCGACCAATGGACTCCCATCCTCACCGGTCACCAATCCTGAAATTGTTCTACTCTGGGCAAACAGCGTTGTAAAAGAAAAAATACTAATAGTAAGTATTAGCAGCCTTTTATTGAAATATTTCTTCATAATAGAAGTTTTGATTTAAAGATTTAGAAAATTATACAAATGAATATTTTATTAAAATCTGATTGTGCGTTTTTATTTCATCAGAACTGGTTTGTACACCAGTTTTTCATCCAAACCTTCAAGATTGGTTTAAGGGTTACCATTCTTGAATCGGTGGTTCGCATTTTTTATTTTTTTAAATCACCATTTCAAAAAAAACAACAATACCTCGTTAAACATTTATCATCTGGAAACAGCCGTCATTAAGGTTCTCATCATTTTTCAGGTCCATCTTCTCATTGAATATCATTTCAAAATAATTGACACACCTAAAGTAGCAATTTTTTTATAAATGTAAACGATTACAATTATTATTTCGAAAAGATTTTTTTGTTTTTATTAAATGTTCCAAATAATTACTTTGTTGTGATCTTATTGATAACAGTTTACAGCGTTGCAATTACTTTTCGTCACTACCAAACCCAGCTGCTATTATTCGTGGTAAACAAATCGTGTAGCAGAAAAAATCCACTAATTCCAATTAGCAACTTTTCCTGCAAACGTTTGCTCATAGGAACGATGTCTAGAATCCAAAGCTATTTCAATTTATAACATAAATTTAATACTCTTTTATCTATTAGATGTGTTTTTTTACGTTCAGTCGATCAATGTAAGGAGAATATGATAGGTTTTAAAAGCATTTACAGGATGAAACGCTGTATTAATTAGTAATACTATATTGATATTATTTTAATTCAATAAATAGTAGCATTGAGAAATAAACTACCGGTTTTTAGTGCGGAACGTTAATGATGAGCGGGATGCTTATAGCAGGGATATTTTAAATAAGCAGATTAAAGAAATACAAAAAACAACTATTTGTTTGTTTACCAATCTAATAATCGGATATCAGCTTCTCCTTTTCAACGAAGAGTAAGAGAATTTCTTGATGATTGCAAACTGCTTATATGCTGGCTATGGTTAAGCGTGTTGAGGCTTTATTGCATTTCCTTCACCAGTTCCTTTAAATATTTCAAATGCCTTCCATAGCGTCTTTCATTCACCCATGTGTTGGCAAAATATTGAAGTACAAATAATCCGGCATACACAACGTATCTTATTGCTGCAGGCACAGAATGCCACTTATCCAGCATGCGGTAATGTTGAAAATAAGGCACTATTTCAATCAACAGGATAAAGAATAGAAGCGCTGCCATCAACGCGGTTTTCTTCCATTTCATACTTCTCTCCAGCAAATTTACCTGTTGTTCCAGGTTCACTTTCACGAGATTGTCCATGCCTTCCATTTTATTCACAAGGCGGTAATTGTAGTAAGAAAAAATAATTACGCCGAGACAAAAAGCGATGTAACTCCATAAAATTACGTTGTTCGATAAAGCGTGGAGATCATCAACGTTCAGCATTATAAAGTATGCCGGAATGATGGCCATAAAAACGATTTGTTTTCTAAAGGCTTTCTTTAAAGCTGCCAGAGGGCCATAGCTTTTGTGTTGTATCAGTTCCATAATATCAGTATTTAAAGGTTTTGTTGACTGGTTTTGATTCCATGTTTGTTTAAGATCATCGAGTTCCATGGTTAATAATTTTTTGTAAGCTGACGCAATTTTTCTTTGATCCGGTTCATTTTCACTCTCAGGTTCCCCTGGCCAAGTCCCAATATTTCTTCCATCTCCAAGTAGGTCCTGTCTTCCATGTAGAGCATCACAATTGCTTTTTCCACTGCATTCAATTGTTCAATCGCTTGATACATCTGCTGCAATCTTTCTTCCTGGCAATGTTCCTGGTCATATACACCGGCCGGTTCGGGTATAGAGGTTGGCTCAAAGGAGGTAACCAGGTTTTTTTTCTTCCTCAATCCTGAAATGGCGGTATTAATGGCCACCCTGTAAAGCCACGTACTTATCTTCGAATCGCCTTTAAACTTCGGATAGGCTTTCCAAAGCTGGATGACAATTTCCTGGAAAAGATCCTGCCTGTCGGCATCGCTGTAAGCATAAACACGGCACACTTTGTAAAGCATCAACTCATGTTGGCTTATGTGCTTTATAAACTCTTTTTCCCCTTCCAGCTTTTGCAATGTGATTATTTTGTATGATAAGTCGCAAGTTGATGAGAATTGTTACAAAGAAGGAAAAAAATATTTGACAGGTGAAGTTGAAAGTCGATCGCTACGCCAAGGTATCATAAACATCGAATCTGTAAAGCCTATCCAGTATTATTGCAAACACTGGAAAGTCCATGCAGTATTATCCCCCTAACCTGTAAAGTTTTTTCAGTATAAGACACTGTTGATATTGGTAATCCACATTTACAGAATCAATTGAATTCTATCATTACTCTAATGCAGGTTTCGGACAACTGGAAACATTTTATTCAGCAATTCAATAAACTTGTTGATAGAAGAAGTGACCAATTAGAATTGAATTTCGAAGATTTAGAGTACAAAGAAGAAGATAAAAAAAACCTAAAGATATAGTTCAAAAAAACGAATTAAAGGGAGTGTAAATTAAACTGTGTCAATAATATTTCCCGGGAAACATCGGGTAATGATGAACCGGAGCGAAGTTCTTGGGTAAAAATGTTTGGGCTCGATGCCCAAACATTTTTGGAAACATCGGTATAAAGTTTCGCCGTCGCTTCGTTCTTGGGTCTTGTAAAATTAATGATTGTTTTCATTTTCATTTTTCTTAAATTTTTAGTTTTAATCTGCCCTCAAAAATGATACTCAATTGAGAAACAGTAATGCTCCAATTCTGCAAGGGTTGCGTCCATTTTTTCTCAATATTTTGGGTAGCCAGATAAAGGAGTTTTAGCAATGCTATGTCAGAAGTAAATGCGCCTTTTGTTTTGGTTACTTTTCTGATTTGACGATGATAACCTTCAATCGTATTGGTGGTATAAACCAGCTTTCTGATTTCAGCAGGGTACTTAAAATAGGTACTTAATTTATCCCAATTTCTGTTCCAGGACTCTATCACTACCGGATATTTTTTACCCCACTTTTCCGAAAGTTTTTCCAGTTCATGTTCAGCCATCTCTTTGCTCACTGCCTGATACACCGGCTTCAATTCTTTGATAAATTCTTTCTGATCTTTACTTGCTACATATTTGACAGAATTACGAATCTGGTGAACAATACAGCTTTGAACTTCTGTTTTGGGAAATATGGTTTGTATCGCTTCAGCAAAGCCTTGCAGATTATCAATGCAGGCGATCAGAATGTTCACTACACCACGGTTTTGAAGGTCTGTCAGTACACTTAACCAGAAGTTTGCTCCTTCGCTTTGGCTCACATACATGCCCAGGATTTCTTTCCTTCCTTCTGTATTAATACCTAAAATATTATAGACACAACGCGTGTGCATTTTGCCATCTTCCTTCACTTTATAGTACATCGCATCAAGCCACGTGATACAGTAAATTGATTCTAAAGGACGAGCCTGCCACTCCTTTACCAGCGGAATCACTTTGTCAGTGATAGCT
>JAHEZB010000213.1 GCA_023251285.1 Chitinophagaceae bacterium
TATTTTGTCTTTGCGATCCTGCTGAACAGCGTAGGAACTGTCATTTTGCAGGTGCAGAATAATTATGGAATTACACAGGGAACGGCAAGTATTTTAGAAGCATTTAAAGACCTGAGTATTGCCATCGCTTCATTCCTCGTCGCTTCCTACATTACGCGTATTGGTTATAAACGGTCGATGTTACTGGCGTTGGCATTTGTGATCATCGCGTGTCTGATGATGCCGTTAATTGGCGGCTTTGCAATGACGAAGGTGTTGTTTGCAGTTACCGGTGTTGGTTTTGCTTTGATTAAAGTGTCGGTTTATGCCACCATTGGGCTCGTAACTTCCAATAAAAAAGATCATGCAAGCTTCATGAATTTTATTGAATCTTTTTTCATGATCGGCATCCTCGCCGGCTACTTTATTTTCAGCGCTTTTGTTGATAATAACAATCCCGCTTCTACTTCATGGCTGAATGTTTATTATTTGCTCGCGGGGCTTTCCGCGCTCGCTTTTATATTATTGCTCACCGCGCGCCTCGACGAATCTTCGGTAAAAGAACAGGAAGTAAAATCGTTCTTAAAAGATTTTGCAGATATGATGAAACTGGCGATCCGCCCACTGGTTTTGATATTCATTGTTAGCGCTTTTTTTTATGTATTGATAGAGCAAAGTATTATGAGCTGGCTTCCAACTTTTAACAGCCAGGTATTGCATCTTTCCACAAGGCTAAGCATCCAGATGGCCAGTATTCTCGCTATTTTCACCGCAATAGGAAGGTTTATCGCCGGTTTTGTTTTGAGGAAAATTGATTGGTTAAAAGTGGTCATTGCGTGCCTGATACTTGCTGGAATACTCGTGGTACTCGTGATTCCGCTCGCATCAAAAATTCACATTACAGCAATAGAAAACTGGCTGGATGCGCCTTTTGTTGCGTATATGTTTCCATTGATTGGATTGCTGATAGCGCCGGTTTATCCTGCAATCAATTCTGTGATTTTGAGTTCATTGCCTTTGCGTCAACACGGCCCGATGAGCGGATTGATCGTTATCTTTTCTGCTTTGGGCGGCACGACCGGTTCTATCATTACTGGCCATATTTTTGAAGCTTATGGAGGGCAAACAGCGTTTTATTTTTCTCTGGTTCCAATTACGATTCTGATCATCAGCCTGATCTTTTTTAATAGTTTGCAGAAGAAAAGCGTTGTTCCCGGCCATCCGGTTCTGCAACATGCGGATGGATTGAATTAAATCTTTTTTTGCTTCTGAAAAAGTAATTATATGGAAATCGAATACATTTTTACACTCGGGGAATTGTTTGAAAAAGTGCAGTTAAAACCTGTATTTCCCGACAGCAAAACCTTTGTGGATTGCACCCCAAAAACCGATCTTTCGTCTATCCGCGACCGTTATAACACGGAAAAAGACTCTAAGGATTTTGACCTTACTGCTTTTGTGCATGAGCATTTTATTTTGCCAAAAAACTATGCAACAGATTATAAAAGCAATAAGCAGCTTCCTGTGTCAGAACATATCGAAAACCTTTGGGAGGTGCTTACCCGCCAGCCGCAGGAATCACACAATTCTTTGATTCCGCTGCCGCATTCTTATGTCGTTCCCGGTGGGCGTTTCAGGGAAATATATTATTGGGACAGTTACTTTACCATGCTTGGTTTGCAGGTTTCGAAACGGGTAGATCTCATTGAAAATATGGTTGATAATTTTTCTGATCTCATTCGTCGCTTTGGTTACATACCGAATGGCAACCGGACTTATTATCTCCGCAGGTCGCAGCCACCTTTTTTCGCCTGCATGGTCAGTTTATTGGCAGAAGAAAAAGGAGAAAACACGATCGTAAAATATTTACCATCGTTGCAAAAGGAATACGATTTCTGGATGAAGGGTAGTGAAGCACTTAATGCAGATAATAATTATAATCGCCGCGTTGTCTTAATGCCGGATGGACATATTATGAACCGGTATTGCGATGGAAATGAGTTTCCGCGGCCTGAAGCATACAAGGAGGAAGTAACATGGACAAAAGATGTGGCAGATAAAAAGACCATGTATTTGAATCTGCGCGGCGCCTGCGAATCAGGGTGGGATTTTTCTTCACGATGGTATAAGCATGAAAATGATTTTTCATCCATTCATACCACAGACATTATTGCGGTTGACCTCAATTGCCTGTTGCTATACCTGGAGCAAACCATTGCAAAGGGATACGAACTATCCGGAGATTCAGGATCCTCAGAAAAGTTTAAAAGCCTCGGCAATAAACGCGCTCAGGCTATTCAGAAATATTGCTGGAATGAAGAAAAAGGATTTTATTTTGATTATGACTGGCGCGAAAACAAACAGAAGGAATGGTTGACCGTCGCTGCTGCTTTTCCATTATACTTTGGCGTGGCTTCAAAGAAGCAGGCGGAGAGTGTGTCGTCCATTTTAAAAGAAAGATTTCTTGGTAATGGCGGATTACTTACCACCCTCCAAACAACGAATCAGCAATGGGATGCGCCAAACGGATGGGCGCCTTTGCAATGGATTTCAATTATGGGTTTGGCCAAATATGGCCTTACAGACCTGGCAAAAGAAATTGCCCACAGGTGGATGGACATAAATGAAAAAGTGTATGAAAATACCGGCAAAATGATGGAGAAATACAATGTGGTAGATACAAACCTGAAAGCAGGTGGCGGCGAATACCCTGCGCAGGATGGTTTTGGCTGGACGAATGGTGTTTATCTTGCTTTGGAAAAGTGGATGAAAGAAGATGAATAAAGTGAAATGAATTGAAAGTTAAACATCTGCTGGAATCATCCCTGCAACCAGCCATCGCCCTTAATGAATCTTTCTCCAACCGATTCATGATTTTGCATTAATGCCAAACAACATGAAATCAATTTAAATGTTTGAATAAAATTGTGCTTCATTCCGAAAAACCTTCTTCCATGAAACAAAAACTACTCCTTGTTTTCTTTCTGATTTGCTGGTTTGCAATTGCTAAAGCACAGACAGATACTGTAAACTCTTACGTGAAAAAAAGTTATATGGTACCGATGCGTGATGGTGTCAAACTCTTTACTGTTGTACTTTTGCCAGTAAATTTTCCTCACGATGTTCCTATTCTGATCCAAAGAACGCCGTATGGAGCAGACGTTCCTCTAAAAGATGATTCAACGATAAATGTTGATTTACTGCCGGCATATTATAGAAATATGGCGAAAGAAGGATACATATTTGTAAGGCAGGAGATGCGCGGAAAGTTTAAAAGCGAAGGAACTTTCGAAATGACAAGGCCGCTTTATCATATAAAAGATCCAAAAAGAACAGATGAAAGTACTGATGCTTACGATGCTGTTGGCTGGCTGGTAAAAAATCTTCCACACAACAATGGCAAAGCCGGCATTTTTGGAATTTCTTACCTGGGATATACGGCTCTTGATGCCATCAGCGATCCGAATCCGGCTTTGAAAGCCAGTTCGCCACAAGCTTCCCCTTGCGATATGTTTCTCGGTGATGATTTCCATCACAACGGCGCTTTTCGGCTTAGTTATGGATTTGAGTACAGTTATATGGTGGAAAATGCAAAGGAAGCCAACAGCGATTTTCCTTTCCCGCAATTTGATTTATACAACTGGTATCTCAAACTTGGCCCATTGAAAAATGTAAATGAAAAGTATTATAAAAATCGTCTTGCTGCATGGAATGATTTTGTGGAACATCCCGATTATGATGCTTTTTGGAAAAAAGAATCTATGCTCAATCAAATCAGTTATCCTTCAATTCCGGTGATGCATGTGGGCGGCTATTATGATCAGGAAGATTTGAACGGTCCGCAGATTATGTACACGCATTTGGAAAAGAAAGATACTTTTAACCGGAACTTTATTGTTCTCGGCCCTTGGTTTCATGGAGAATGGGCGTGGCCGAATGGTGACAGTCTTGGAAGAATTAATTTCGAAAGCAACACTTCGGCTTATTTCCAAAACCTGCAAAAGAAATGGTTTGATCATTGGCTGAAGGGAAAAGATGAAAGCAAATTTCCGGAAGCTACCTGCTTCCAAACAGGCACGAATCAATGGAAGACATACAATACATGGCCTCCAAAAGAAGCAGAATCTAAGAAGCTTTATGCTCATGAAAACGGAACCTGCAGTTTTGATAAAGCTTTTGAATCAACAGGCTTTGTAAGTTATGTAAGCGATCCGGCAAAACCGGTTCCGTACCGCGAATTACCAATAGAAGCAACTTACGGGCCTGACAGTCATTGGCGCACGTGGCAGGTACAGGATCAACGGTTTGTAACGACCAGGCCTGATGTGATCAGTTTTATTGCAGATAGTTTGGATCAAAACCTGACCGTAACCGGCGATGTAAAGGCACATCTGATCGTAAGTACCACAGGCACAGATGCTGATTTTATTGTAAAACTGATTGATGTTTATCCAAATTTTGATGCAAGCAGTTTATCAATGAGTGGATATGAATTTCCGGTAACGATGGAAGTGTTCAGGGGAAGATTCAGAAAGAGCTTTGAAAATCCAATTCCTTTTGTGCCAAACAAACCTGAAGAAATTGTACTTGATCTTCACCAGATCAATCATACTTTTTTAAAAGGACATAAGATGATGATACAAATTCAAAGCACATGGTTTCCTCTGATTGACCGCAATCCACAAAAGTTTGTTCCTAATATTTTTTTAGCAAATCCATCTCAATTTATCAAAGCAACAGAGACGGTTTATTGCAATAAAAATTTGGCTACTTATATTGAATTACCGGTGATGAAGGAGTAACTTAATAAAACGCGTGTAATTACTTTGACGCGAGAAAAAGAAGAAATTGCTGTTTTTTTATTTGCAAATCATTCAAAAAAATAACAATCATGACATCTCAGAATATTCCAACAGTAGAAACACAAATGTTAATTAGGAAGCCGGTTTCTGAAGTTTTCAATGCATTTATTGATCCGGGTCTTACCACTAATTTTTGGTTTACAAAATCAAGTGGACCCTTAGAGGTGGGCAAGACCATCACCTGGGAGTGGGAAATGTATGGCATTTCAACCAGGGTATTGGTAACGGAGATTGTTCAGGATAAAAAGATTTCAATCGAGTGGGGGAATCCAGCAACTACCGTTGACTTTGAGTTTATGGTGTTGACAGACGGTTCAACTTATGTAGTGATCAAAAACTATGGATTCAAAGAAACGGATGGTGATTTGATTGAGGTAATTAAAAATAATACCGGTGGATTTAC
>JAHEZB010000214.1 GCA_023251285.1 Chitinophagaceae bacterium
AAAGAAACATCCGGGCCTCATGAAAGAAGAAGTGAAAAAATTAGAGGAAGATAATTCGTATACCTATTTCACGCCACATGAAATGCAAACCATCACCATTCTTTGTGACATTATTATTCCGAAAGATAACGTGAGCGGAAGCGCTTCTGATGCAAAAGTTCCCGATTTTATTGAATTTATTGTAAAGGATCAGCCGGATAATAAAGTGCCTATGCGTGGAGGACTTCGTTGGCTGGATATGCAATGCTTCAGCCGTTATCAAAATTCTTTCGCAGAATGCAACAGTAAACAACAAATGGAAATCGTAGATGAAATTGCATGGCCTAAAAAAGCAAAACCTGAAATGAAACAGGGCGTAAGTTTTTTTAACCTGATGCGCAATTTAACAGCCACTGGATTTTACACTTCAGAAATCGGTGTGAAAGATGTAGGCTATGTGGGCAACAGACCTAATGAGTGGAATGGAGTGCCGGAAGATGTTTTAAAACAATATGGGCTTGCATACACACCAAAAGAGTTGAAAGAATGTATCAGTTTTTAAAAAGCGATTATTAAAATATCAATATGAGAAAATTAAGAATGGGAATGGTAGGAGGCGGTAAAGATGCCTTCATAGGAGCGATTCACCGGATCGCTGCCAATATGGACGGACTGATTGAATTGTGTTGCGGCGCTTTAAGCATTCATCCTGAAATGGCTAAAGAATCAGGTAAAATATTATTTCTTCCGGAAGACAGAACTTATCTTTCGTATGAAGAAATGATCAAAAAGGAAAGCCAAATGCCGGAAGATAAGCGAATTGATTTTATCACCATCGTAACTCCAAATTTTGCCCATTTTGCTCCCGCAATGATGGCTTTGGATCATGGATTTAATGTAGTAATAGAAAAGCCAATGACTGTGAGTTTGGAGCAGGCAAAAGAATTAAAAAAGAAAGTGGAAGAAACCGGTTTGCAATTATGCCTTACGCATACTTATTCAGGCTATCCTATGGTAAAACAAGCTCGCGCAATGATACAAAACGGCGAACTTGGGAAAACAAGAAAAATTGTTGTTGAATATATGCAGGGCTGGCTCAGCAAACTTTCAGAAAGAGAAGGAAATGCAGGAGCAGCATGGCGTACAGACCCATCCAAATCAGGAAAAGCCGGATGTATGGGAGATATAGGAACGCATGCAGCTCATCTTGCTGAATATGTTTCCGGTTTAAAAATTACTCAATTGTGCGCAAATCTGAATATTGTTGTTCCCGGACGAATGCTGGATGATGACGGCAATGTTTTATTAAAATTTGAAAATGAGGTGAATGGCGTTTTAGTCGCTTCGCAAATTGCTGCGGGTGAAGAAAATAATCTTACATTAAGAATTTATGGAGAGAAAGGCAGCATCGAATGGGCGCAGATGGAGCCAAATACTTTATTGGTAAGATGGCTCGACCAACCGGCTCAAATTTTGCGCGCCGGAAATAATTATCCGAATATTTTAAGCAAAGCTGCGCTTGATAACTGCCGAACTCCCGGTGGCCATCCCGAAGGTTACCTGGAAGCGTTTGCTAACATTTATAAAAATTTTGCTCATACATTACTTGCAAAATTAGAAGGAGAAACTCCTACAAAAGAAATGCTTGATTTTCCGAAAGTGGATGAAGGAGTACGTGGAATGGCTTTTATAGAAAATGTAGTGGCTTCCGGAAAATCAAATGAAAAGTGGACAGAGTTTGTTGTTTAATTCCTTTCTCATACTTTTTTTAAAATAATCCCTGCTATTAGCTTGTAGTGCCAGTTATTCCATGGAATGCCAACTGATACACATAAGTTTGCTTCATTGTATTGATCGATGAAATTGCGGTTTACCTGGTATTTATGAAGAAAGACCGGATCTGTAACCGGAAAATCGTACTCATTGCCATGAAAACAAAATAGCATTCTTATCTGTATTTTTTTAGCGCGATCTTCTGAGGGCTTGCAAAGAATTTTGAATTCATTGGTGCGGATAAACATTAAAGAATAGGAGAGACGCTCAATAAATTCTTCTGACAAAGCTTTGCCTCTGCTGTCAAAAATTAATCTTCGGTCATCCAAAAGTGTTTGTAGATTGTCCAAATCGAATCGATCAACAACTTTTATTGAATTTTCAGAAAAATAGACATTTTCTGATTGATAATTTTTTTCGTCAGGAGAATCGGTCGTGTCGATTTCAATGATGTCGAGAAGATTTAAATGTGCCACTAAATCGGTTGGAATTTCTCCATGTAGCGTACTACAGACCGGGCGGATCCATTTTGGATTTCCATTTTTTATTTTTGGTTTATTGTTATCGTCTACTTCAATTCCGGCGACGCATCTTCCTCCTTCCTTATAGGAATTTGCTAAGCATACAAAGCGTGTTGGCATAAGATTTATTTTATTAAGTGAATAATCTCAATGTCGTTTTTTACATGCTGCAAATATTCTGCAAGAAGCCGTCTATGGCACTTTTCAGGAGTATGCTCACTGCAGAGAAAACAATTTTCATGTAATTTTTCTATGTTCGTTTTTGAAGCGATCTTCCGGTGGTCCAATAAATTCAAATACTCGATTTCATATTCTTCCCAGCTTATTTTTTTATCCCGATAGCGGCTTAATAAATCCTTCGTGGGTGCAAAATCAATATTATGTTCGTAAGAAATATTTGCAATTTCCTTTGCAAAAAATTCAAGATCAGGAAACTTGGCGAAAGCGGCTAATTGAGAGACATTATTAATCCTGGTATCAACAAGTTTCCTAACTCTTGCTTCTCTCAAAAGATTAAAAAATTTCTCTGCAGGTTTGCCTGTAAAACCAATAGTATATAACCTGATCATAATTGTTCAGTATTGGTTTTTGAGTATGGAGAAAAAGCAATTTCTTTATTTCGCAAGCGGTAAGCAACTTTCAATTGATCTTCTACAGAAATATTCGGTTCAAACATATTCGGTTTCGGAATTTTCTTATCGTACTTTTTCAAAAGTTGTTTTTCAAGTTCCTCGTTGCTTTTCAAAGTTTTGTCTTTAAGAATATGCTTCACTTCAAAACCGTCTTTTTCCAAAGCAATTGATATCATTGAAAACCGATGGCAATCAAAAGGTTCAGCTTCTGAACACATTAATGCGATTTTAAAACCTTTATCTGTCGCCAACCACAAGCGTTCAACGCCATTTTTAAAATTCCAGGATTTACGGATCTTTTCAAAATCAACTTTACCTTCTTCATCCAGCAAATCGGGATCCGTATGTCTTGCACCAAATTCCTCTGCAAAATGCAGATAAGTAAAGCCGTTCTTTTTTAAATAATTAGACAGTGGTTCCAGGTTATATTGTGGATTATAAGTACTCGCCGCAATGCTCCTTACGTCAATGAGCGTATCAATCGAATATTCATTCAGCAGCTCAACAAAATACTCAATCTGGTGAGTGGAATGTCCAACAGTATATATGATTGGTTTCTGCATTAGTTTACTGCAATATAAGGAATGTAACATCTAAAAAAAATTCGTTCTATGAATTGCCAGGCTTTTTTAAAATAAGAAGAAAATCATTACCAGTAATTATATTTACTTTTGGAAAACGCTTCTCTTGTAAAATATTAAAATGAGAATCGTGAGTTACAAGATAATCTGCATTTCCGCTTATATAAGCATCTATAAATTTATTATCATCCGGATCCACAAAAAGGAGATTCCAGTGGAAATAAGTATTAACGAAAACTACGTTTGATGCCTGACGGAAAGCAGCCAAAGTATTATTAGCGATAACCCGGTTACTTCTTTTAGAAAGTATTTCTTCATACTCCAGGAAAATTGCTGTTGTAACCACGAGTTGAAAAAGCTTTCGGTTAAATGCTTTAATTATTTCATGATAGGGAGACAAAGATGGAAGTGATATTAAAAGAATATTAGTATCAATGACAACGTTCATTAATCATTTTTTTTGTATGAAGTTCGCATGTGTGTATTAGTCCATTCTTTTATTTTTTCTTCTCCCCATCCCTTTTCTTGAAAAAGAGCATCTATTTCTTCAGACGCTTTTTGTAAAAAATAACCGGCTACCATATCCCTGATGTCCATCCATACTTTTTCAGGAAATTGTATAGAAAACATTTTCAATAACTCCAGTTGAGGTTCGGTAAACTTTCCACCAGGTATTATTTCTTCTGCCGTCATAAATATTGTTTTTACGAAATTAAAGAATTTCGATAAATGTATAGTTGAAAGCCAGAATCCCAAGATCTCGAATCACGGTTAAAACTTCATTTACTGTCGTTCAATTTATTTCTAAAAGCTATATTTCTTTTCTTAATCCAATCCCTATCTTTGCAACCATTTTAAAAATTTCGTAGATGAACCCTATACACATGGTGGATTTGAAGCAGCAGTATTTAAATATAAAAAATGAAGTCGATGCTGCCATTAGTGGCGTTTTGGACAGCACCATTTTTATCGGTGGCCCACAGGTAACCGATTTTTCTAAAAACCTTGCTGAATACCTGAATATAAAACATGTAATACCTTGTGCTAATGGGACAGACGCGTTGCAAATTGCAATGATGGCGCTCGGTTTGCAACCTGGCGACGAAGTAATTACTCCTTCATTTACATATGTCGCTACTACCGAAGTGATTGCATTATTAAAACTAAAACCAGTTTTCGTAGAGGTAAATCCGCAGACTTTTTGTGTAGATCCGGAGGCAATCAGAAAAGCCATTACTTCAAAAACAAAAGCGATTGTGCCTGTGCATTTGTATGGCCATTCGTGCGAAATGGAAGAAATAATGGCAATTGCGAATGAGCATAATTTATTTGTAATCGAAGATAATGCGCAGGCGATTGGTGGCGATTATACTTTCAGAGACGGTACTACAAAAAAGACAGGAACTATTGGAACTATTGGATGCACTTCATTTTTCCCAAGTAAAAATCTGGGTTGCTACGGTGATGGCGGGGCGATGTTTACCAATGATGATAGTCTTGCAGAAAAATTAAAGATGATTGCCAATCACGGTCAGAAAACTAGATATTACCATGAAATGGTTGGATGCAATTCCCGCCTGGATGCTTTGCAGGCTGCAATATTAAATATCAAATTGCCGTTATTGGACAGCTATATTCACGAAAGGAGAAAGGTCGCAGATTTTTATGATAACGCATTTGCAGGCAATGAGAAAATCACTACTCCTTACCGCGCAAATTATTGCAAACATGTTTTTCATCAATAC
>JAHEZB010000215.1 GCA_023251285.1 Chitinophagaceae bacterium
AGAGATTTTAGGAAAAGTAATGGATGCTATCGAGCAGAGTAAAAAATTTATGCTAAAGGGAAACCATCATACAAAAAATTCTTAGGATAATTAGCGACTTCAGTATTATTGAGTGAGCGTTTTTATTTTTTGATCGTATTATTCAATATGATTGCCCGCACTCAATAAAGAATTTTATTATGCTTACAGGCCATTTAAAAACTGTCCCTGAATATAATCCACTACTGCCTGCAAACTTTGTGTTTCTTCGAATACCTTTAACTGCCTGTCAGCACCGGTTCCTTCTTCCATAATTTTATGCACATATCCGATTGTATTTTTAATTCCCAACGGCCCGGCTACATCATCAATAAAATCGAGCAATTCGTAAATTAAAACCCGCGTGTTTACTTCAGTTTCCTTTCCAAAATCAATCATGCTTCCTTCTATTCCATAGCGGCTTGCACGCCATTTGTTTTCATTGATGAGCATTCTTGGATAAATAATAAAATTGAGATTTTGAGTGCGCAATTTGTAAAGCTTTGCACAAATCCCCTGGAATAAAGCAGCAATAGTTATGGTTTCCTGAACGGTTAATGGCACATCGCAAATTCTGAATTCGACCGTATTGAAAAATGGATGAACTCTCAAATCCCACCAGATCTTCTTTGCATTGTCGATGCAATTTGTTTTTACCAGGATCTTTATATAATTATCATAAGCCTCAATGCTTTCAAAAAAATCCGGAATGCCTGTTCGTGGAAACTTATCAAAGATCTTTGTGCGGAATGATTTATAGCCGGTTAGCCTTCCTTCCCAAAAAGGCGAATTGGTACTTAACGCAAAAATGTGTGGTAAAAAGTATCTTGCTGAATTGGCAATGTGAATGGCCATTTCACGATTTTCCATGCCCACATGTACATGCAATCCAAAAATTAGATTACTTCTGGCAGCTTCCTGCAATTCTTTTACAATGTCGCTGTAACGCGCGTGGTCAGTGATCAATTGACGTTCCCAATGACTAAATGGATGAGTGCCGGATGCGCCAATCCATAAGCCGAGATCACCGGCAATGGTTGAAATTGTTTTTCGAAGATTGGCTACATCCACGTAAGCGTCATCAATGTCCTGGCAGATGTCGGTACCGACTTCTACCACCGCCTGATGCATTTCTGCTTTTACTTTATCCTTAATTATTTTTTCACCTTCCTGTACAATCTTTTGCTCATGGCTTTTCAATTCCCGGGTTTCGGGATCCAATACCATGTATTCTTCTTCTATTCCAATCGTAAAATGTTTGTAAGAAATGGCCGGCATTTAATTATTTAAATATTTAGATTAAGAATTAAGAGTTAATCAGTAAAGAAAGAAATAATTGAAGTTCTTATTTTCTTCGGTAGCCAAGTAGTAAATCAGGATATTAACCCTCTATCAAAAAAGTGCCAAGGTCTACCACTTCGCCTTCTTTCATAATGAATTCTTCAATATTTGAAAGATCAAGATTAGACATGACCTTACTCTTAAATTTCTGCTGTTTGTTTTTATAAACCACAAAATAAAAATCTGGTTTATTATCAAGATTAAGCGGTTGTGAGAAATCGCCTTGCGACAGAAGAAACTTTGCAACGCCATCTTCATCCGGAACACTTTCTCCCAAATAATCGTCATTGAAAGTATCTTTATCGTAGAGGCGCACGGAATATTCGCTTCCTGTTAAAGGCTCATCATTTCCTTTGCTTATAAGGCGCACTTTTACCTCTATATTCATTTCTTTATTTAAAGCTATCGAAGGCATATATTATTTTTTTGAAAAGTAATGATTTTTTATTGAAAACATATAGTGCTTACAGAAAAAATCAAATCGTATTATTTGTTGCTTTACTGCCTAATCTCTATTCATCCAGCTTCAATACCGCCAGGAAGGCTTCCTGCGGTACTTCTACGTTGCCGATCTGCTTCATTCTTTTTTTGCCTTCTTTTTGTTTTTCCAGTAATTTTCTTTTCCTGCTGATGTCGCCACCATAGCATTTTGCGGTAACGTCTTTTCTGATGGCGCTGATGTTCTCTCGTGATATTATTTTCGATCCTATTGCAGCCTGTATCGCTATTTGAAATTGTTGTCGCGGTACCAGGTCTTTTAATTTTTCGCAAAGTTTTCTTCCAAAATCCTGTGAACGTGCACGATGAATTAATGAACTTAATGCGTCCACTTTATCGCCATTCAGTAAAATGTCCATTTTTACAATATCACTTTCGCGGTAGCCGATGGGATGATAATCGAATGATGCATAACCCCGGGTTACGCTTTTTAAGCGATCATAAAAATCGAAAACAATTTCTGTCAACGGCATTTCAAAGCTAAGTTCTACCCGGGTTGGTGTTAGATATCCCTGGTTGGTGAGGATGCCTCTTTTGCCTATACAAAGGGTCATGATATTGCCGATATATTCGGGTTTGGTAATGATTTGTGCTTTAATAAAAGGTTCTTCAATTTTCTGAATGCGTGTTGGGTCTGGCATTTGAGAAGGATTATTTACGATAATTTTTTCTCCTCTCGTTGTATAAGCGTAGAAGCTAACATTTGGTACAGTTGTGATTACCGTTTGGTTGAATTCGCGTTCCAATCTTTCCTGGATGATCTCCATATGCAACATTCCAAGAAATCCGCATCGAAAGCCAAAGCCAAGTGCCTGCGACGTTTCCAGTTCAAAGGTGAGTGAGGCATCATTGAGTTGCAATTTTTCCATGCAATCTCTCAGCTCTTCAAATTCATCGGTATTCACGGGAAATATTCCGGCAAAAACCATTGGTTTTACTTCTTCAAATCCTTTGATAGATTCTTTGCAAGGGTTAGCAGTAGTAGTAATGGTGTCGCCTACTTTCACTTCTTTTGCATTTTTAATTCCGGTGATTACATAACCTACATCGCCGGCTTTCACTTCGTTTTTGGGCATCATTCCCATTTTTAAAATGCCTACTTCGTCGGCGTTATATTCTTTTCCGGTATTTGAAAACTTGATTTTGTCGTTCTTTTTTAGAACACCGTTAAACACACGATAATAAACAATAATTCCGCGGAAACTATTAAAAACACTATCGAAAATCAAAGCCTGGAGTGATGCATTTTCATCGCCTTTTGGTGCAGGAATCCGTTTGATGATTGCAGTAAGAATTTCTTCAATTCCCACGCCTGTTTTAGCGCTTGCATGCAAGATGTCTTCCTGTTTGCATCCAATCAATTCAATGATCTGATCCTCCACTTCCCCGATCATCGCACCATCCATGTCTATTTTATTGAGCACCGGAATGATCTCTAAATCGTTATCAATCGCAAGGTATAAGTTTGAAATTGTTTGCGCCTGAATTCCCTGCGTTGCATCTACCAAAAGCAAAGCCCCTTCGCATGCTGCAAGTGCCCGGCTTACTTCATAACTAAAATCCACATGGCCGGGAGTGTCAATTAAATTCAAAATATATTCCGTGCCTTCATACTTATAATTTATTTGAATCGCGTGGCTTTTTATCGTAATTCCTTTTTCCCTTTCAAGATCCATATTATCAAGAACCTGGGCCTGCATTTCACGGTCGTTTACTGTGTGGGTAAATTCCAGCAAACGATCGGCAAGTGTGCTTTTGCCGTGATCAATATGTGCGATAATGCAAAAATTCCTGATGTTCTTCATTTACGAAAAGTAGTTTTTAAAAAAGGAATGCAAAGGTAATAAAACGGTAGCCATTAAATGATTAATTGTGAACCTCTAAATGTCTGTTTTAGCAGCTTTTATAGAATAAAACGTTAAAGAAAATTATTATGAGAAAGATAATAAAAGTCATTTTTTTATTGGAAACATTCCTTTCCATAAAATGGGTTTGTGTCTAATAAATTTAATTCGCCTTTTATTGTTCTTATCCTTTTCTCATTCCATATCTTCATGGCTTTTTTGAAGCTATTATTATTTATGCGAAAACTATTATTGGTATTTTTTATTTTGAATGTTTTTACAGTTTCAGGGCAGAAGATCGAAGGAACGGTAAAGGATGCAGATGGCAATCCGTTGCCTTTCGCTTCTGTTCTGGTAAAGGGAACGCCGATTGGCGTTACAGCCAACAATCACGGTGAATACAGCATCTCTCTTGCTGCTGGAAAATACACCTTGGTTTGTTATTATGTTGGCTACACCTCACGGGAAAAAGCGGTGTCTTTAACGGCAGCAGATCAAAAAATAAATTTTGTTCTCACGGTTCAGAAATTAACTTTAAAAGAAGTAATCATTAAAGGAAACGGCGAAGATCCGGCTTATGAAATTATACGCCAGGCAACCAAAAAGAGGTCTTTTTATGAAAACCAGGTAAAAGCATTTGAAGCGCAGGTTTATATAAAAGGTTTGATCAGATTACAAAGGCTTCCGAATAGAATATTCGGACAAAAAATTCCTAAGGAAGAGAGAACGGACATGGGTATTGATTCGTCAGGAAAAGGAATTATTTATTTGTCTGAATCTGTAGAAAAGATTTCAGCTGAAAAACCTGACAAATTTAAAGTAGAAGTGGTCTCCAGCCGGGTAAGCGGAAGCAATGGATTTGGCTTCGATTTTCCGGTTTTTATTGACTTTTATAAAAATAATGTCAACGTTTTTGCCTCCCAATTAAATCCTCGTGGTTTTATTTCACCCATTGCTGACGCGGCTTTGAGTTATTATAAATATAAATTCCTGGGAAGTTTTTTTGAAGATGGAAACGAAGTGAATGTTATAACGGTAACACCTAAACACGATTATGAACCGCTGTTTTCGGGTATCATCAATATTACCGAAAATGACTGGCGGATTTATAGCTGTAATCTTTCTCTTACTCAAAAATCACAACTGCAAATTTTAGATACTTTGCAAATATCGCAGCTTTTTGTACCCGTGGAAAAAGACATCTGGAGAATTAAAAACCAGGTACTCCATTTTAATTTTGATCAACTGGGATTGAAAGCCGAAGGTAATTTTGTGAATGTTTATTCTAAATATAATCTACACCCGAATTTTTCTAAAGATTATTTTAACCGTGTTGTCATAAAATATGATACTGCTGTAAATAAAAAACCTCATTCTTACTGGGATTCTATCAGGCCGGTACCACTGGAACCTGAAGAAATAAAAGATTACAAAACCAAAGACAGCGCGTTTGAAGCGCGTAAGGATTCTATTGAGAAAAATATTGATTCACTAAGAAAAAAACAAGGCACTGTA
>JAHEZB010000216.1 GCA_023251285.1 Chitinophagaceae bacterium
GGGAATATCCAATTGATCAATGCGCCTTCTATTATATGGCCAAAGGGCATTGATGGGTACGATGCAAAGGTCAAGGACAACGTTGATAAAACAAAAGTGCCGATGCAGGGAAGTAAGGTCTTTTCTTTTCCCTTTACCGTTTCAAAAGCTGGTAAATATACAATTGATTCAATCTCTTTTTCTTATTTTGATCCGGAAACTTCTTCTTATAAAACCTTGCATACAGCGCCATTGCAAGTAGAAGTAAAAAGAGGGAAAGGAATTCCTACTAATCCTTTAGTTAAAAATGCGCAGCAAAATTCTTCAGAACATTTCTTTACAAAAAGAACAGAATTGATCGCAGGAATTGTTTTTGTTATTGGAATCATTTTTTTAATCATTTTTTTAATGATCAAAAAAAACCGGAATAAAGATGACCTGGAAAGAGAAATAAAAGTGGATGATTTGAAAAATGAAGCCGGTGAAGTACCAGAAGAATTCACGATTCCTGAAAGTCCTTTAATTGCCGCTCACGAAAAATTAATCCAGCAAGACAGCAAGGAATTTTATCATACACTCGATGCTTCGTTAAAAAATTATTTGTCTTTAAAATTAAAAGTTCCGGCAAATGAATTGTCTAAAAAAAGATTGACCGAAGAGTTAGATAAATGCAATGTAGGCCTGAATACATCGCTGATGCTCACGTCGCTTATGGATGAAATAGAAATGAATTTATACGCACCTCCCTCCAATGCAAATGAATTGAATCATGTTTTTGAAAAAGCATCGGAGGTGATTTCGTTATTGGACAAGCAGGTTTGCTAAAATGTAGCGGCTCGGTTTACGTCTGCCCACATTTAATTACGTTAGAAAGTTTAAATTACTTCAAAAGGTTTAGCCTGCCTTGAAAGTGTAGAACCTAAATCTTCTTTATTTCTTTGTTTACTAGATAAACTATATCATGAAGAAACTACATGGCACATCCTACATCAAAAATCATCTTCTAAACAACCATTTTCCCATTTCTTTAAAAGTTACTTTTTTACCATAAAGCAAAATTCCGGTTCGATAGATTTTTGCGGCCAGCATGGTGGTTAAAATAAAGCCGGCAATCAGCGAAAGCATGGAAACGATCAATTGCCATACCGGTACGTTTCCGGATGGAATTCGACCCATCATCACGATTGGCGAAGAAAAAGGAATGATGCTTGCCCACACAGAAATTGGTGCGTCTGGCTTTCCAACAGCTGTAGTCATGATGATAAAAGATAAAATAATGGGCATCGTAATCGGCAACATTAATGATTGCGCTTCCTGCGGATCTTCGTTTACAACACTTCCAACTGCAGCAAACAACGAAGCGTAAAATAAATATCCGCCGAGGAAATAAAACAAAAAACAAGGAATGATCAAAGCCCAGTTAGCAGATAAAAAAGTAGATTTTGCATTTAAAAAACTCATGGCTGCCGAACTGTCTCCTGCCGCTCCCATACCATTGTTGATTGCTTGTGCATGTTGTAAAGTATCGGCGGAAATAAATGAAGTACTGACTGAGGATAAAAGCACAATTAATACAATCCAAATGAGTAATTGCGTGATTCCGACTGCCGCGATTCCAAGAATTTTTCCCATCATTAATTGAAAAGGTCTTACCGAGCTAATGATTACTTCAGCAATGCGGTTCATCTTTTCCTCCATCACCCCGCGCATTACTGCGGCGCCATAAATAAACAAGGTGATATAAATAAGAAAGCCACTGCCATAGCCAATTCCATAAGAAAGAGCGGCATTGGATTTCTCAGTTTTATTTCCTTGTTTTACGACCGTTCTGAATTTATAGGATTGATCCTCATTTAGTTTATTTATGGAATCCAAAACTTTTTTATCAATATTATTTTTTAAAAATGCCTGGTTCCTGATGGCGTCATTGATCTGATCTTTAATTTTATCTTCTGCATCGATTCCTAATTGTTTGGTCGAGATGAGAGAGATGGAATCGACGCCTGAATTGTAATGCTGAGGAATCTGCAGGAAGGCGGAATAACCTTTGTCTTTAAAATTATTCGCGTTTACATCAGAAGGATATTCATAAGTAATTAGATCGCCGTTTTGAAAACTGTTTCTAAAAATCCCATTGCTGTCGCTTACAGCCACTTTCTGTTTCTCAGTGCTTTTGATAGAAAAATAAGCTGAGGCAAAAATAAACCCGATAAAAAATAAAGGGAGCAAAATCGTTGAAAGAATGAAAGTCCTGTTTCTCACTCTTGTCAGATATTCACGTTTAATTACCAGCCAGATTTTATTCATTTTTTTAGTTTGTAGTTCTTAGTTTTTAGTACCAGCTACCTTTATAAATATTTCATTCAAGGACGGCAATACTTCATTAAAAGAAATGATGGATGCCTTTTGATTTAAAAATTCCTGCAACACATTTGCAGGTTTATTTCCATCTTTTATTTTCACGCTATAAGAGTTTTCATTAGAAGCTACAATGTCAAATGCAGTGCTGCTAAAGCTTCCAGGCAATTTATCAAACCCGACCTTGAAAATATGCTCTTTAAATTCGTCCTTTACCTGTTTTACACTTCCGTCCAAAATTTTTTTCCCATTGTTTACCAAAACAATGTTGTTACAAATTTCTTCTACCTGTTCCATCCGATGTGTACTAAAAATAATGGTCGTTCCTTTTTGTGCGAGTTTGAAAATTTCATCTTTAATAAGATTGCTGTTTACCGGGTCCAGGCCGCTGAAGGGTTCATCAAGAATCAGCAACTTCGGATCGTGAAGAACCGTAGTTACAAATTGCAATTTCTGGCCCATTCCTTTGCTCAGATCATTCACCTTTTTATTCCACCAGCTTTCCATTTCAAATTTCACAAACCATTCTTTTATTTTTTTCATTGCATCCCGTTTGCTCATTCCTTTCAGCATCGCCAGGTACAAAGCCTGCTCGCCGATTTTCATTTTTTTATACAAACCTCTTTCTTCCGGCATGTAACCGATCTTTGCAATGTCATCTACCGGGTTAAATTTTTTTCCTTCAAACAAAATCTCACCGCTATCCGGATAAAATATCCCAGTGATCATTCTAAGCAAGGTTGTCTTGCCGGCACCATTGGGACCCAATAATCCGAATATACTTCCTTCGGGAATTGAGAAACTGATATCATCCACCGCTTTGTGGGTGGCATAATATTTTTTAAGGTTTTGTAATTCGAGAATCGCCATTTGTATTTTTTAAAATGAAAACAGTTTTAGCGGTAAAAAAAAACAGGAACGAAGATATTAAACGCAAATTAATGTCATTGATTTTTTGGATGAATGGATTTTAATAAAATAAGAATCGGTGATATTTCCTGCTTTACTGCAATAACTTCTTTCTAAGTTAATCAAAATGGTTCTTGTAATTCTGTCGTAAAATTTTCAAAGCTGATTAAACTTTGTTTTTAGATTTCTATCTTAAAGAAAAATCTACCATGAAAAAGTTTCTTTTTTTAATCGGCATTCTTGCGTCTATGGCAATTTTTATTGCTGGCTGTGGACCATCTGCAGTCGTTGTGAGAGACAGGCCTTATCCGCCACGATATTCGCAACCGTTAGCCCCGGCACCAAATTATATTTGGGTGAGCGGCGAATGGATTCCGCGCCATGGAAGATATGTGTATCGAAAAGGCTATTGGGTTCGTGCCCGGCCAGGCCACTACAACTATGTAGAAGGCCATTGGCAAAGCAGAAGGCGCGGCTGGGTGTGGATTCCGGGACATTGGCGATAATATATTTGAATCGAAATCATAGCAATCAAAATTTAAAAGAGTGATATCTGCGGTACATACCCTGCCCGGAAAGTGTTTACTATTGACCGAGGTGTAAGTACACTTACGGCGCCTGTCATTGTAACTGAATTTTGTTTTTTATAACCGTAAGGCGTCCATAAATACAAGTGCATCTTAAACAATAAAAAGGCACTTTCTTCAAAAGAAACAAATGTTCCGTCTGGCAAATTTTTCAAATCCTCCTGATATATTTTTTTTGTACCGTCTTTGTTTATTCTTTCGTTGTGCAAAACTTTATCGATCTCGCGGATGCTTGTTTTATCAGAAAAATTATATTGTCGGTTTCCCTCGATCCATAATTTTTTGAACCGGTTAAAATCTTCACGCCGGCATTCAAAGCACGGCCTGTGTCCGGCTGCAAAGGCAGTAGCCTCATCAAGAAAGAAAAGTTCAGTGTAGCTTTTCGCTGACATAATCTCCCTTTTCCTTCCTTTAAATTTCAGATTACAAATGAGCCATGCAGACAATTTGTACCGGGAAACAATTTGCTGTTGTTCATTATGAATTCTTCCGCGGTTTCCCATCCACGCTCCGCGCGCTTTTGTTTCAATGATTTCTCCAAAAGGATTTACCCGGTTTTGCATTGGCCGATTTTTGAGTGTAACTTCAATTATTTTCGTCGCCTTTCTATGACCCTTTCATAATTTCAACGGCTTACTTTTGTTCTTTGATAAATATAATTAAATTTCATTTTATGAAAACAAACAAATTCAAAAAACTTTTTTGCTTCCTGCTTTTAATATCCTTCATTATAATTAGTTCTGAAAGTTTTGCTCAAACACAAACAGTACAGGACCTTCAGAAGGATGCCAGCAAAGAAATTAAAAAAGGAATTATTGATAGTTCAAAAATATGGAACAAAGGAGGAATATTTACCTTAAACCTGGGGCAAGCGAGCCAGAATAATTGGGCTGCCGGTGGCGACAACTTTTCTTTTTCATTGGCAGCTTATGTTGGCCTTTATGCTTTTTATAAAAAAGACCGCTGGAGTTGGGACAATACGCTTAATTTGAATTATGGAATGGTGAATACTTCCAGCCTGGGAACGCGCAAAAATGATGACCGGATTGATTTTTTATCGAAAGGTGGTTATGGATTAACTCCAAAATTAGATCTCGCCGGAATTCTTAGTTTTCGTTCCCAATTTACCAAAGGATATGATTATCATTCGGATGGAAGCAAAACAATTTTGTCCAACTTCATGGCGCCCGCTTATATTTTATTGGGAATAGGTTTGAATTATAAACCAGCAACCGGGTTATCGATATTTATATCACCGCTTACTTCACGTTGGATCATTGTAAACGATGATACCTTGTCTGCAAAAGGAGCTTATGGCGTAACTCCCGGTAAAAAAGTGAAAAACGAAATCG
>JAHEZB010000217.1 GCA_023251285.1 Chitinophagaceae bacterium
TCGTCGTATTTGTTTGTTCATTGAAAAATCCGAAACTTGCAATCCAGTAATAAAACAGCGTAACACATAAAGCAGCCTGAGAATCAAGGAATTTTACCTGCCTCTTCTTCTTTTTTTTTCATTTGTAAAAAATTCAGCAAAGGTGTCGAAATCTTTTCTGTAGGAGAGTTGAATCCCGGTGCGGTTTCTCCTCGTTACTCCAACCAGATCGCCGATATCCGCATCGCTTCTGTTGAAGCCAATGACACGCAACCGGCCATCGGGAGTTATTAAATATTCAAATGACACATCCGGTGTAAATAAGAAATTTGAATTGGAAGTTGTAACTGTCTGACCGAGCCTGTAGTCAACGTTTCCAGCTACTGTTACCAGTAATTTGTTGTTTAAGAAAGCCGTCTTTAGACCAAAGTTTCCTACGTTCTGCAGTTCCTTTTGTGTGGCGCCTTTTTGAAAATTAAAATCTGCAGTATTGATGGTTGTGATCAGGTTTATCGAGTTTGTATTCAGGACCCGTTGTAACCAGGAATTCAGCGACGTAGAAAGGGTAGATGACAATAACTGTCCCACGCTTCTGGTTACAAAATTCCCGGTGTTATTTCCTGTTAGCAAACCCTGGTCGGTATTCATGAATTGATTGAACAACAGCAGAGAAGCCACCTGGTTCATTAATGCGGTTTTATCTTCCTGGTATCTTGTTTTCAAAAATTCATTGGCAATCGGGTCAGATTTTAATGGATTATCGAAAGGAAACTGGAATTCAAATTCCGGTTGTGGATTTTTTAAAGTGCCTCTTAATTTAAAAAGAATGTCCACATCACCATTGATATTTCTATAACCTGTAGTAGTGGGAATGTTGTTCAGGTTTACATTTTCTGCCCTATAAATAGCGTCAATGTTCATATTTGCGAGGTATGGATCGCCGGACCATTCGATGAATCCCTGTTGTAAAGTAAAAGGTGTTTTTAGAAAAGTTTGAAAATTAAATGTGTATTGTCCCTGCTCGATATCATACCTGCCGCGAATGGTGAGCGGATCTTTTGTGCCGGCAGAAATATTTAATTTTCCACTGCCTTGCGCTTTGATCACATCGCCGGTTGTTTCATCCAGGATCACATCAATCTTAGCCAAAGGGTTCGCAGTAAGCTCCATATTCACTTTTATGTTAGCCGAATTATCCTTCGTACGCAAATCGGCTTTCATTTCACGGCCAAACTTTATAAACTCAATGTAATCCATAGAACCAGTTTCAGCAGTTTCGCCGGTAGGCAAATAAATATGGCTGCTGTCGGTTGGTTCTGCTGAAATATTCATCGTCATATCGTTTATAAAACCATTCAGTGATAATTCCGCACGGCCTACTACATGCCCGTAAAACTCTTTGTTGTCGCGGGCGGTAGTGTTTAGTAAAGTAAATCTGGGCTGATTATTCCCGATCGCATCCGTTTTTAGATGAAGTTCATTGAAGAAAAAATTATCAAAAAAACTATGATAAATTTTACCTGTAACCGTCGCTGTATGCCGAAGCGTATCGATAATTTTTAAGGTTCCAAAATCGATTTCATCAGGGTTAAAAGTAATGATGGAGCTATCGGCCAATGTGTATTTGCATTTGGTATAATCGACGATCATACTGGTTTTGTCAAGTCGTACACTTCCCGTTAGTTTTGGTGCAGATGCTTTTCCTGAAATATTTAATTTTCCGGTCGCCTTTCCATAAATATTTGTAAAAATATTGTTCAGATAATTTTCAAGAATATGAATTCCTGAGTTATTAAAAACAACTGAACCGCTCAATTGCTTGGTAGTCGTGTCTTTCAGGCGATAATCCAGGTTCGCTCTAAAATTATAAAGGTTATTATTCGAAATCAGATCTACGCTTAAGTTTCCAGGTCCTGTAAGATATTCGCCCTGGGCTGTAATAACACCGACAGAATCGTTTTCAAATTTGAACTGATCAATTTTTGTATCAAACTCTACTGCCAATTTTCCAAACGGATCATTGATGCGCAGGTTGCCATTCAGCAAGCCAGCAAGTTTCGGGCTTTTCAAAACCATCGGTGCAACATCTTCTATTACCAGGTTTTGAAGGGCAACGATCACATCATTGCTGTTTCCAATTGCAGAAGGTTGTGTGGAAATATAAATCTCCTGGCCGTTTTGAGAGAATCGGATGTTATTTGCCATCAGCATTTTATCATCCAGTTCAAGCACACCACTTTTTGCTATCGTCCATTGCTTTTGATTAATAATAAACGTAGAAGGATTAAAGGTTAATATGAATCCGTTCTTCTTTGTTTCTACCCTTGCTGAAATATCTGCATTGCTTACCGTTTTATTTCCTGTAGTCTGAATACGAATATCAGAAACATCATTTGCCGCTACAATACTCAGTTTTGTATCAGGAGAATGAAGGCTGTCGTTGATGACCACATCTTCAATGTCTCCCTTAAAAACCAATGTATCTTTTGTTCCGGTTCCACTGAAAGCAATATTATTAAAAGTGATATTGCTGTAATTAAATTTAGGAACCGTCGCCCGCAAATTCAATGTATTTGAAGCAATATTAATCTCCCCGCTGATGACCGAATTGTCAAATCCGGTAATTTTTGTATCAAATAGATTGATGTATTCGCTGATATTTTTTGTATTGATAACAAAAGAAAAATTTTGATTTTCTACATTTTTTTTCGGTTTGTTAATATAGGCAGGATAATATTTATTCAGGAATAATTGAAAGGCGTCTGGAAGTTCTAAGATCCTGAAACTGCCGTTAATACTGGCAAACAGTTCATTTGTTTCAATTGATAAAACTTTTTTACCGTCGATAAAAGTGGAATTAATTTTTAAAGAATCGAATGATAATTGTTTACCGTTATCCGATAAAACCGCATCATATAATTTCGCTGACCCTAAAAAATTATCGATATTATTCCCCGTAAAATTTAATTTGAATTTTCCTGCCACAGCAATACTATCATTCGTAAAACGCAGATTTTTCAAATGAAGTTTACTCACATTTGCATCGAGGTTGAATTCAGGATTTGATTTGCTGAAATTAATAGAGCCTGCTAATGTATCAATTTTAATATGCGGATCATTGATACTTCCTGTTCCTGTAAAAAGCTTATTTTTAAAATCTCCGTGAGCAGTGATATTCGTGTATGTATAACCCTTAAATTCAATTTTGCTGATGTTTCCGTCCACTCCTATGTTTACATCATTTGCATTAAAACCTTTTCCATTTATTTTCCCGTTAAAGACAATATTTCCGATTTCGCTGTTGTCAATAAACTTTCCTAATTGAAAATTGTTGGTTGAAATTTTTCCTTCATAAACTGATTTTCCTTTCTGCGGAATGGTCATTTGCAGATCAGTTTGTAAAGTGCCAATATCGGTTGTGAGTGTGCCGTAAGTTACAAAATCACGAATATAGCCGGTATAGCTGCCCGAAAACCGGATGCTTCCAAAAGCGCTTAATTTCGGATTCGTTATTTGTTTAAGAGACGGAATCAGTCGTGCCAGTTCATTATAAGTCGTTCTTAATTCGCGCGATCTGAAATCAATAAATGTTTTGTCAATATCTGGCAAGCCGCGCAAGCTGATATCTCCGTCTAAATAATTCTGTTCTCCTGCATTGATGATTATTTTTTGGCCGGTAATATTATCAACTTTTCCGTGTGCTTCGCCGCTAACAGAAAAAACAGTATTCCATGATCGCGTTTCGGGAGCAAAATAAGCAAGATCTTCGCTGCTCACTTGGCTATTTTTAAAACGCACATCCAAAGTTACCGTGTGCACAAAATCCTGCATATCGTCACTAAAATGATTATAATGCATTGCAAAATAATCTCTTAGCCGGCTTTTGTTGGTGATAACATCGAGATTTTTAAACTCCATTAACTTAGGAGTGAATTTAAACTCAGCATCTAATTTTTTTACCACAAAACCCCCTCTGTCTTTCACAGAAACAGAAACTGCAGATCGTAAGGTGTCGTTGATTAAGGTGAAATTTTTGAACGTTCCTTTTATATCTGAAAGGATGATATGTCTTTCATCAAATTCATTGATTGGCGCACGATAAGTACCTTCGCTTTCAATTGCTGCAAGACCGTCATTCAGCGTCAGTTTATTTACCGAAAGTTGCCACCCGTCTGTATTCCATTGCAAGCCCTTCGTTTCCGGTTCAATAATTTGTGGCGCCGATGTAGTGTCCACAGGTCTTTTACCGGTATAATCATAAAGTGAAAAAGAGGGATGATCTAAAGTGACAGTGCTTATTTTAATGATGCGGTTTTTAGTATCGAATTCATCCGCATGGACATTCAGTTTGCTCGCTGAAGCAAGGATATTTTCTCCACGCCATTCATCTTTTTGCCAGATGCGGATATTTTTGAAATTGATGACTTTCAGATCGAGGTTGATCACAGAAGAAGATGTATCTGCTTTTTGTTTTCGTGGGCCTGAAAAGTAGTCGATTAAAAATTGATAATTCCAAACGGAATCGCTGCGGTGAAGATTGATCAGGGCATCATCGAGGCCGATATATTTCAATACAATATTGTCTTTAAAAAAGAACCAATCGGTAATATTTACTTTGGCAGCTCCGGCATACAACAACGTATCTTTTTTACGATCTAAAACCAACAACCCCTGGATAGACATTTTGTCGAAAAGCTCAAGGTCAATTTTCTTAATTGAAACGGTTGTATTCAGGTTTTTAGAAAGCCGGCTTGCTACTTTGTGAATGATGAACGTTTGGAAAAAAGAAGTTTGCAATAATATCCATACAGCCAGAATTAGCACCAGGATGCTCAGCAAGACTTTGAGAGATATTTTTAAAACTTTTTTCAGCGCAGAAATGATTATGGGCAAAAATAAAGAAAGCACATGGTAAGGCAAATTCCGTAATTACAGAATGCGTTGGTGAATTGTTAATAACTATGAGTGGTTAGAATAGATTTGTTTGCTTATACTCAGTCTTATTTTTGAAGTGTGGCATGTCAGTAAAAGAACAAATTTTTGATAATTCTGTTTTCTTTTTTTTAAACAACAAAATCATTTACTCATCCGGAGCCAGGGCACAGACTAATTTTCCACATGCAATAGAAATTAAACAAACGTATTCTTTCCCTTTTAAACAGTAGAATCCGCATTCAAAAAAGCGCGT
>JAHEZB010000218.1 GCA_023251285.1 Chitinophagaceae bacterium
AGGCAGTACCTTAAAAGCGTTGCCTCTTCATCTACAATTCTCTCCGGCTTATGCTCTCTCCGTGGTTGGAGTTTCACGAACCACCATTACTACTTTTTAAAAGATTTCCAACGTGCTTTATAAATCCAACATTATTAATTCCTTCTTCATAAAAGGAAGCAAAGAACTGCGGTTGGTGAGACACGAACCAGAGGGAAGAGAGAGATTATTTTATTAAATACTTCCATTGCATGATGATCTATCATAACGCTTGTGGTTCGTTGGAAAAGAACCAAGGCGGGAGGAGATTGCCACGGCGCAAGGAGCATTTTTGTAACCGGGACGATTTAGTATGCGCCTCGCAATGACGGTTCTAATGGGCAGTGAAATTCGGAGGCCATTGTCGTTCTAAAAAGGAGATTGCCACGGCGCAAAAGGTATTCTTGTAACCGGGAGGATTTAGTATGCGCCTCGCAATGACGGTTCTAACGGCAGTGAAGTTCTGGTGTGGATTGTCGTTCTAAAGAGGAGATTGCCAAGGCGCAAGGGGTATTTTTCTAACCGGGAAGATTTAGATGCGCCTGCAATGACGGTTCTAATGTCAATGAAGTTCCGTACCAATTTTGTCATAGATACTTCAGCTTTTCAAACGAAATACTGCAGATAATATTTCTGAATTAGTTTCACTTTAAAAAAATAAAAAAGGAATTAACAATTCCACTAACTTTACGGAGTAGCCTGAAAGGAGTCTTTATTTTCAAGAAATTGTTTAAATAAAGAATGCAATCCAAATTATCGCAAAGTTTGTCAAGGTTTTGATCCCTACCTCAATTGACTTGTGAAAAAGAATTATTGAAAATGCTTGCATCCACAATATCCTTGCAAAAAATATTCGCATCCGGAGCACTCAATATAAAGGATTAGCAGCAGTTCCGAGCTGAGAATCTGAGATTAAAATGGAATACTATTAAGCGACTGCTCATATAATTGCTAAATCAATAATTATGTCATACGAAAAAAAGTTTATGGCCATAAAAGATCTTCCACCGGAGCCGGTAGTTCCTCCAAACTGTAATTTTGTTATGTACCGCCAGGTTGGAAAAATGCTCATTTTGTCGGGGTACGGCCCGTTATGGGGAAGTAATGTTCCCAAAAAATTCCAGGGGAAAGTTCCTAAGGATGTTACTGTAAAAGAAGGATACAATGCCTCAAAACTTACAGCTATGAACTTACTCTTAATAACCAGGCAAGCAATAAAAACACTTGATAAGGTAGATAAAATAATATCTGTAGAAGGGTTTGTCAATAGCCAGCCTTCATTTACAGATCATCCTTCAGTTATCAATGGATGTTCAGATTTCCTAGTTGAAGTTTTTGGAACAAACGGGCATCACACCCGTTCTGCAATTGGTTCCAATTCTTTAGCCTTCGGTATTTCAGTTGAAATTTCAATGACACTTTTACTAAAATAACAGATAATTCAAACGCTATTTCAATAGCATTTATACATGAAGAAAACAGATACCAATGATGAATAGTTCAGATGAGCTTGCTGTAAGTTTTGTTCCATCCGTTTTAAAAAGGCAATTTGATCGTAATCACAAACGGAAAATTGGGGATGCGATCCAGGTAGACTATGCAGTGGTACTATGGATTGATATTTGCAATTTTTCTTTACTCTGCAATCGCCAGATGAAAGACCCTGTAAGCGGTGTAGAAAAAATAACAGGAATTCTAAACAGCTACTATGACTTTTTATTAAATGCGATAACCGAATATGGTGGCCAACCTTTATTTATTGTTGGTGACGGGTTAATGTCGGCATGGCCTGTCAAGGAAATTGATACTCATGAGGCCGTTTCACTTGCTGCTGTTTGTGCTAATTATATTTTAAAAAACAGGTGCGTATTTGATGATAATAATGAACAAATATCGTTACACGCGATATTATCAGCCGGGCAATGGCAAATCGCTGAATTGGAGGGTACCCATGGGAACAAGCTTTTAAGTTTTTGTGGCGGATTATTTAAAGATCTCACTTTAGCGGCTAAAAACAGGGCTCCGAATGAATTGTTGATATTAGATCATGCGATTTCTTTTCTTCCAAAAAATTTAAAAAGAAAGAAGGTAGAAAATCAAACCTCTATTCTTTACGACTTCCCGGATAAATTTAGTATTCCTCATATTGATCCGCCCCATTTGGATGAAGAAGACATCCAGAAATTAAGATTATTTGTGCCACCTACCTTAACTTTTCCTTTAAATAAAGAGAGACTAAAATGGAGAGCAGAGATCCGGCCGGTCTCAATTTTATTTGTACGATTTCCGAACAGCGGCAAAAGCACTTTAGAAAATATTGAGGAGATGCGGGAGCTGACCAGGGTGGTAATTCCTGAAGTAGTTAAATATGACGGACTACTTAACCAGGTGTGGATGGATGAAAAGGAATCGAACCTGCTCATTTGTTTTGGCCCATCACTATTCACGCATACAGATAATGCGGAAAGGGCTGCGAGGCTTGCTTATGAATTAAACTTACTGTTGAAACAAAACGGTTTTGAAAATAGTATGGGGGTTAGTTCAGGGATGGCGTATTGTGGTGTAATCGGTAACGATATCCTAAGACATTATACGGTGATAGGCGATGTAGTGAATTTGAGCGCAAGACTTGCAGCAATTAAAAATAATAAAGTTTTTTGTGATAAAGCGACCTTCAGTGCAACTAACAAAGTATTACGCTACGGGGCTCCCGCTATAGAAACTATTAAAGGATTTGCTACGCCAATAGAAGTACACACTCCTGAAGCCTTAAATGTTCATACAGAAAAAAAATCCGACAATCTGACTTCAATTGGCAGAAAAACAGAATTTGATCAATTGATGGCTGCTTTCAAAAAAACGGTAAACGGGCAAAACGTCCTCATGATAATCGCGGGAGAAAGTGGTATTGGGAAATCAAAATTATTAAACGATTTTAAAACTGAAATATCGTCCAGAGATCAAATTGTATTGTCTGCGGCAGGTGAATTTCTAACCCGGAATGCACCTTATGGTATTTGGTCACAGGTGTTTTCCTCACTTTTTGAAATTCAGCATCTGGCTGTGGCCAAAGATCAACAGGAGATATACAATTCCTTAGCAGCAAAATACGGCAACCTCGTAAGCCTGTTAAACATCGTTTTACATACCGATTTTCCTGACAGCGAAGAAGTGAGAAGCATGAGCGGGAACCAAAGGAAAGCAGCCACCCATGAATTTCTGCTTCAGATACTGGATGAAGAAAGTAAAAAAAATCCTTTGGTTATTATTTTTGATGATGCCCAATGGATGGATGAAATATCCTGGGAGCTGGTCGTATCGATCAACCAGGATTTACACCGATGCCTGATCGTAGTGACATTTCCCACAAAAAACGATACTCCCCAGGCGAAAGGATTGAAGCCCGCGAATGTCGAATATATTGTTTTGAATGAGCTAAATAGCGAAGAAATAAAAGAACTGATTATCGCCAAATTGGGCGTAGCACAGATATCCACAGAAGTTTACGAACTTGTTTCAAACATTGCAAAGGGCAATCCTTTTTTCTGTATTGAACTTATAGGAACTCTTTTAGATCAAAAAGTACTTGTGATTGAAAACGGTTGCTGTTCTATTGTGAAAGGTACTATTATTAACGAGTCGTCTATTCCCGAGACCGTACGTGGCGCCATTAGAATGCGGCTGGACCAGCTTGGGGCCGGCTCTCAATTGTCTTTGAAAGTTGGAAGCATTGTGGGCAGGCGCTTTGCAAGCCCTATAGTGAATAGCATCTATCCGATCGAAATGGAAAGAAAGCTGGTGCCTGACTTTCTTAAAGAAGCAGAAAATTCCGGATTTATTAATGAATCAATTGTTGACAATCTTGAAGGCTATTTTTTTAATAATGCTACAACTGATGAGGTGGCCTATGAAATGATTTTGGCTGAACAGCGAAGATATTTACACAGGGAATGTGCTTTGTGGTATGAAAAGAATTTCAAAGACAGCCTGACTCCTTTTTTTGAAAGAATTGCCAATCATTGGATGGAGGCTGGTGAAAAAAAACTTGCCGCAACTTATTTTGAAAAACAAGCGATACACTTGTTTGAACTCGGATTTGTAAAAGAAGCACTTCAGATCGGGCTTGATGGTGTGAGATTGCTTAATTATGAAATCGAAAGAGATCCGGCAGCAATAGGGCAAAAAATCGGAGAACACCTTGCAGCGGTTAATGCGCTAATGGCAGACCAAACTATAGAGAGCCTTATTGAAAATAAGAAGCTAAAAGACGAGAATACAGAAATGGTAATTAAAATGCTTCTTGAGCTTACCCCATTTGCACATCAAGGCCAGGAGCGTGAATTATTTGCCCTGATGTCCATTATTTGTTTGAGGCTTACTTTAGAGCAAGGAAACGGAAATTCGGCAGCGGAAGTTTACTCTATCTATTCAGTAGTTTATAAAGCATTGACCGGCGACAGTCGCACAGCTTTTGCCTGGAGTAACCTCGCATTATCAGTAGATAAGAAAAATAATAACTCTCTTTTTTCCCGCGTCGGGTTTGTGCATTGCTGGTTCATTGCTCATTGGCTGGTACCGATTAAGGAACTAATACCTGTTTCCAAAAAGGCTGCTGATGCTGGTTTTGAATCAGGCGATATTTTATTTGCCTGTTTTAACCTGTCTCTAACCGTTATTCTTCTCAGTACTTCCGGTGTTCATTTGGATGAAGTAATTAAAACTGCATCAGAAAGCTTTATAAGAAACAATCGACGTGTTATAAATGCTTCCTTTCATTTGATGCATGAGGAACAGGTAGCGAAAGCTTTCGGGGGACGAACATTGAGCTATACTTCCCTGACTGATGAAAAATACGATGAAACCAAAGATATAGCGGGTATTTGTAACACAGATTTATATAATCAAATTGGATTTTACTATGTATCTAAATTGAAATTAAATGCGCATTTTGGAAATTGGGAAGAAGCGCTTTCCTGGGGAGATCAATCATTGCCGCTTCTACCAGCCTTCGCCAATCAACCGGGGCATTTTGAAAAAGAACAATTTTATGCAATAGCTGCTTTATACCGTTCTGCAGAAACAGAAGGTGAAATGTCTAAAAAATGGATGGCTGGGGCCAATACGTGTATTGATAATATGACTAA
>JAHEZB010000219.1 GCA_023251285.1 Chitinophagaceae bacterium
AAGAATTCTTTGAAAGCATTGAACTGGCTTTTTTAAACATTCCGCCTAATTTATTGGAAGAGTCTTTCTGGGCTGAAAGAGAAAAAGAAAAAAGCAACAAAACGAAAAAGGGAATTAATTTTTTCATAGGATTTTTTTATTTATTCAAATGTAAAGGCTATTGAGAAATGTATAGAATTAAAAACTGTTAATTAGTTTAATCGTCCTTTACATTTTAAATTTATATCCCACGCCCTTTACGGTAACAATGCAATCATCTCCTAATTTTTGCCTGATCTTTCTTACATGGACATCAATGGTTCTGTCTCCAACAATTACCTCCGTTCCCCAAACCTTATCCAGAATTTCATTTCTTAAAAAGACCTTTGCAGGCTTGGAAGCAAGCAATTCCAGTAGTTCAAATTCTTTTCGCGCAAGGTTAATTTCTTCATTTTTCAAACTAACGATATATCTTTCCCGGTCAATGGTAAGATCCCCGATTTGCAAAATACTTCCTGTTTCTTTGATAATCCTTCTGAAAAGCGCATTCACACGGCTTATCAGTACTTTTGGACTGATGGGTTTGCTGATGTAATCATCTCCACCGGTTTCCAGCCCTTTTATCTCGGTGCTTTCATCATTCAACGCGGTTAAAAAGATGATGATCGTGTTTTCAAATTCTTTATCCGCCCTTAAAATTTTGCAAACTTCAAAACCAGATTTCCCAGGCATCATTACATCAAGTATGATCAGATCGGGTTTATGCAATTTAGCCAGTCTTGCAGCTTCGTTCCCATTGGTCGCATTGATTACCTGGTAACCTTCTGACTGCAAATTAAAATTTAGAATTTCCAGAATATCCGGCTCATCATCGGCTATTAATATCGTACGTGTTTTTGTTTCATGATTCATGATCTGCAAACCTATATTAAATAATTATTTCTGATTGACTGTTTACAATTTAATAATATTGTTTAGAGAAGCTTTAAGAGTTTGATTGCTAACAAACCTTAGTTCATAACAAAAGGTTAATAACCTTGTCCCATGCAGCGTTTTCATCCAATAATATATCTGTTAAGCTAAAGCAATAACTAAATTTGTCTCTATTGGAAGTATTTTTGCTTCTATTAATCCCAAAAAGCAATGAGGTTTTTATTTACCCTAATTATATTTGTTTCTTTTATTCCATTTAAGACTTCTGCGAGTGCGAGTGATACCACAAAGATTCCGATAGGCAGGCGCTTATTCCATGATCATATTAAAGAAGAACAAAAGCTTGCCGACAAAGCGGATGGACGGCTGGATGGCTTGGTAAAAGTTGGCAACAATGCGGATGTGAATTTGCAGGTAACCGATGCATTGATCCGCAAAATAAATGTGCTGAGAAATGATATTGAAATTGACAGCAGCTTAACGAATAATGACAAAGTAAGATACCTAAGATATGTAGAAGACCTTTTAAAGGATTTTATCTTTAGCTGGAAAAAACATACCATCAATCCTTCACTAGCTCCTTTGCTTGTAGAAAATTTTTACGAAATTTTTCAGGCGAACGTCAAAGGTGAAAATATGACTCCACTTATTCAAAAAGTGCCTTATGAGGTGGGACTTATAAATGCTTCGATTTTTAATGAAAATCCGGGATACCAGGAAAGTAAAATTGCTTTATTCAGAAAATTCTGTGAGATAAACCCGGATAAAATACTTGAAAATCTGGCGCCATATGTGAATGAACCGTTTGCCGATTCGATGGTAATTGAAGCATTCAATAACAGCCCGAGCCAACTATATACTTATGCCCAATCTGCCAGCAGCCCGCAGGGAAAACTGATCAGAAGAATAGACGATCCACGCATTAAAACGGTAGTGCAACTGAGTACACAAAACCGTGCATTGTTTTATTTTCCCTTTCTCGACGATCTGATCAGTGGAAAGAAAACCATTGCTGAAATTGAAAAAGTTGCCGGTACATCAGACAGATCTTATGACAGCATCGGCTATTATAATTTGTTGGTAAAAACCGAAATAAACTATTATTCGCGGCTGGTTCAGGGCGATACGCCCGTTGCCATGTTGGGAGCAAACGGGTTGGTGGATATGCTGAAGGCAAAAGCGCTGCAGCATTTTATTACACCTATTAATGAACTGCACGAAAACCCAAATCCGGCAGTACGTTTCAAAGCTATACAACCGTTGGATGCTCAAGGGCTTTATTACATGATGGTTTTGGGCGAGAATGATATCTACACTTCCAGTTATAAATACAGTTTTGACCGGATGATTCAAAAAATGGGCGCGAATCCGCATGGAGATTCGTTACTTATTTCTGTGAATTTCGACCATTTTAAAAAGTTTATAAAAATGGCGGCGGAATATAACAAGCTCAGTGAATTTTTAAAGACAATGCCGGAAAATTCAGAAAAACTTATGCAGGCTTTTGTGGCAAAATTAGAAACGACCAAAACATTAGAAGATGCCGTAGATGTAGCCGATTCTTATGGAGGTATTACCAGTCCCGATTTGCAGAGATCGATGTTGCAAAACGTGGAATGGAACGAGCAAAGGTGTATTAAAGAAAATAATGAAAGAGGAAGAAAAATTTATAGTCTTTTAAAAACAATCTTCCTTTCCGCTGACCCAAAAAATGGTATTGACCTCGCCAAAGCCATTGGTATACCCCCAATTTATACGGTTGATTATAATTACCTAGCAGATGATTCGGGAAGAATTATTGAACAGGTATTTTTTTATGGTGATAAAGATGGTAAAGCATCTTTTGCCGGTTATCTTACTTCCTTTCCGTCTAACGACTGGACCATTACACAAAAAAAAGAATGGATTGAGATTAAATCAAAAAAAGGGAAACCGATTAGTATTTATGCAAATCTTCCTTTGGATAATGAAACCGATAAAGACGCAAAAGCGCAGGAAGACCTGATAGATTACCTGGATTCAAAAGGGTTGAAACCTTCAATCGTCATACATCGCGGGCATAGTTATCATTTACCTTACACCATTCAGCAGCTTCCGGAAAGTGCAAAAATTATCATGCTCGGATCATGTGGTGGATATCAGAATTTGAAAACCATTTTGAAATATTGTCCGGATGCACACATTATTTCTACAAAGCAAACCGGCGCTATGAATGTAAATAAGCCGATTATTGATGCGTTAGATAAAACACTTCGGGAAGGAAAGAATATTGACTGGAGGCAAATGTGGAGCGGGCTGGATGCAGAATTTAACAAGGCTCCACGTGAAGTAAGAGAAACTTTTGAAGATTATATACCACCGCAAAAAAATCTGGGGGCTTTATTCATAAAAGCTTACAACAAAGAAGGTGGTGGGGCTGATGAAGATTAATCGCTTTTGTTTATTTTGAAAAACACAGATCACCCTTATTTGTTCTTTCGCTGAAAACTACTTCCTGAGAAAAATAAAATTTTATAGATTTTTCTATCTCAATTTATGCATGTAATCATTATTGGCAAATTGCTTTTTCACATCCTGAAGGTTTCTCAAAATACTGTTGTCGATCAGTTTTCCTTCCATTTCTAAAATAAAACCGCCGATAATCTTATCATCCACTACAGTTTCCAAAAGCACATTATCGTAATTTGTAGATGCTTTTATTTTTGAGATAAATGACTCTTTTATTTCGTTGCTGACTGGCGTTGCAGTAGTTAAAGTCGCATTATGCAAGCCGCGTATTTTATTGAACTGCTCAATAAAAGAAGAAACAACGCCGGGAAGATTCGCTTCACGGTTTTTATTACAAAGTAATTTCAAAAACGTTTCGGTAATTTTCGAGATCTTTCCATTGGTGATCGCGTGAATCACTTTATATTTTTTATCGGGATTTATGATCGGACTGTTGAGCATCAGCACGAAATCTCGACTATTTTCTATTACTGATTTTAAAAATACAATATCATCGCGCACTGTATCCAATTGATTCAGCTCTGTTCCAATATCTACCAGGCTTTTTGCATAGCGCTGTGCTAAACGAGGATTATTCATTTGTTTTTTTTAATTAGTTCAGCTCAACGTTTTGAGCCAGTTGCTGAATATATTTTTCCTGGTCTTCTTTGTTGTTCAGTTCACGACGCAATACTTTTTCACTTACTTCGAGAACCAAATTCCCAACCTGGTTCTTCAAGTCAGTTATCGCAGCCATTTTTTGCTGATTAATAACGGATTGTGCGTCAGCTACTATTTTGCTGGTTTCTTTCCGTGCCTGTTCTTTAGCCTCCTGTATTATTTTGTCGCGTGTTTCTTTCGCTTCTCTCATCATTTGCGATCTTTCTTCACGCGCTTTGGCCAACAACGCCTCATTTTCACTTTTTAAGGCAGCCATTTCTTTCTTTACATTTTCCGCAGAAAGAATAGAATCTGAGATGTTTTTTTCTCTTTGATCCAGGGATTTCAAAATGGGTTTCCATGCATATTTTGCAAGAATAAAAAACACGATGCCAAAAGCAATGAGTGTCCAAAGTATTAAACCAAGTTTAGGAAGTAATAATTCCATATATTTAATTTATAATTTTAAAAATAAAAAAATACTGCACCCTCCGCCCTGTGCTTTGGATGCAGTAAAAATTTGCCCTTAGGCGCCTGTGGCAGTTTTTAAAACAGCCAATAATCCTGCGATAACCGCAAAAAGGGCAACCCCTTCTACAAGAGCGGCGGCAAGGATCATGTTAGCGCGGATTTCGTTTGCTGCTTCCGGTTGGCGGGCAATACCTTCTACTGCTCCTTTACCTATCTGGCCGATACCGATACCTGCTCCAACAGCAGCAAGACCAGCGCCGATAGCTCCACCCATGTGCGAGAATCCAGCTTCAAATAACAAGGTCATTAGTGACATAATTCTGGGTTTTGATATGAATAAAAAATTTAAATATATGCGTGATCTTCATGGGGCACATCGTGGTCGCTTCCTTCAAAGCCCTGTCCAATAAATATAGCGGTAAGAGCGGTGAAAATAAATGCCTGTATAAATGCCACCAGTATTTCAATAAAGTAATCGAATACTACAAAAATGATTGAGAAAGGAGAAAAGCCCCAGCCGGCTGCTGTACTCATTGCACCAAAAATAAAGATCAGGGAAATGAAGGCCAGAATTACAATATGACCTGCAATCATGTTTGCAAAAAGA
>JAHEZB010000220.1 GCA_023251285.1 Chitinophagaceae bacterium
AATTTGATTATTCGGAGATCACATCTCATTGGAAAAACCCGACAAAACCAATGGAAGACATCACTTCGCAAACCGGCCTTTTATACAAGCATGAAGAAAATGCTTTCCAGGAATTTAACCGGGAACCATTGCTTCCGCACATGCTTTCTACTGAAGGGCCGGCGCTCAGCGTTGGCGATATAAATCAGGATGGGTTAGAAGATGTTTTTATTGGTTCTTCCAAATGGAAAAAGCCGGTAATTTTTCTTCAACAAACGAATGGAAAATTTATAAAAAAAGATGAGCCAGATCTGGATAAAGACAGTACTTATGAAGATGTAAGCGCCTGTTTTACCGATGTAAATAACGATGGCTTTCCCGACCTGGTTGTTGCCAGCGGAGGTAATGAATTTTATGGTAAAGATCGCAACCTTACTCCCCGTGTTTATCTCAATGATGGCAAAGCCAATTTTCATAAACTCGATAATGCTTTTGATAGTTTATTTGTAAATGCGTCGTGCGTTGTTCCTTATGATTTTAATGGCGATGGAAAAATGGATTTGTTTATAGGAGGACGATCAGTGCCATGGAATTACGGACAGATTCCTCAATCATACTTATTGCAAAATGACGGCACAGGAAAGTTTACAGATGTAACAGACAAATACGCAAAAGGCTTGTCACATATAGGCTTTGTAACATCGGCGCTGTGGTTTGATATTGATAAAGACGGCGACAAAGATTTGATTCTTACTTTAGAATGGGGCGGTATTATTGCATTCATTAATAATCACGGAACCTTTACCAAAAAAATATTAACCGATAAAAAAGGCTGGTGGAATTTTGTGTTGCCGGTGGATCTGAATAATGATGGACACATTGATCTGATTGCAGGAAACTTAGGATTAAATAGTCGCTTAAAAGCAACAAACGATGAACCGGTGCGCATGTACTATAATGACTTTGATGATAATGGCAAAAAGGAACAAATCCTTACCTATTACCTGGATGGAAAAGAAATTGAGTTTGCAAATAAAGGAGAATTGGAAAAACAGATTCCTGTGATTAAAAAAAGATTTTTATACGCCCAGGATTTTGCAAAAGCATCTCTGAAAGATATTTTTACCGAAGGAAAATTAGAAAGTGCCGACACTTTAACTGCCAATTATTTTTCAAATGCAATTCTGATGAATGACGGAAAACTAAACTTCTCGGTGCACGCAATGCCTTGGCAGGCGCAGCTTTCACCCTTTAAAACCGGTGTGATCATAGATGCGAATGGCGATAATCTACCCGATATTTTATTAGCGGGAAATTATTACGATAACAATATTCAGATGGGCAGGTATGATGCCGATTTCGGAACCATTTTATTAAACAAAGGCAATGGAAAATTTGAAGCAGAAACGATTAACGGATTGCAGATAAAAGGACAGGTGCGCCACATCGGTGAGATCAACATTGGTAAAAAGAAAGCCTATATTCTTGCAAGGAATAATGATAGTACGATGGTGATTCAGTTTCGGTAGATGATTATTAAATTATTTCGATTATTGAATTATTGGTGCTAATTGAAGAATAAGATTTCTCCTTATTTATTGCTTTATTGAGGAAGTTAAAAAAATAACTTGTTTCCTGAAAGCAAAAAAATCAAGGCACCGGCGTATAAATATTAGTAATCCACTTGGTAGTATCGGGCTGTTTACTTCTGTCTGTAACCAGCGATTCAAAAGGAATGGCCATGGCGGTTTTTTGATAATCGCTGATAAAAACCTTCATTTGGTGCAACGCTTCTTCCACCGTTTTATCTCCGCCTTTTACTTCTGCTGTCAATACTTTCCATGGCACAAAACGGCTGAATGATATTTCGCTATTTCCGGCAAGCTCTTTATTCACGGGGATTGCCACCATGGTTTCGAATGTAGAATCTTCCAGCTTTTTTACATGAAGCATCGGGAAATTATTCTCTGTAGCTTTTTGCGAAGCAATATATTTTTTTAAATTTCCAATTAAAGAATAGATTTCAGTTGTAGTAGGATAGGTCGATGAAATCTTTTTTGTAAGAACCATCGTAGAATCTTTCGACATGATTACGTGAAGATTGATCCCGTAAATATTTTCTTTCTTATCCAAAAACACCCTCAGGCTAGAAAGAATTTCAGACATGTTATTCTTAATATTTTCAGCCTCTTTAAATTTTAATATCCTTGTTACCGGATTAAAACCGGTTTTTAACACGCATTTCCACATTGCAACTACCGAATCTATGTTCAGTTTGATAATAATAATTTTGCTTTCATGTGTCGAACCATCATAAGTGATCGGAACTGCGATTGCGTTATATAATTTTTCAGAGAGATGATAATTATATCCTTTGTAAAAAAATAAGTGTGATGAGTCATCATATTTTTTATTTGAAGAAGAATCCTGCGGCCACCATTTATGCCACGTCTTTTCGTTGCTCAAAACCCTGAAAGCGCCGTTCACATTACAGTTGATGTATTCAACTTTAGATATTTCTAATTTCGACGGAATAAAAATGTAAACACCAGCAAATAATAACATGCAAATGGAAACAAAAACGATCAACAGCTTTCTCATCATTTAGAAAAAATAAGATTATCGTGCAAAATAATCAAAGGAAATGTATTGAATCAATATCTTTTAAGATCGTTTTTTTATTTGACTGACAATTATATTTCCTTTAAACATAACTCCGGAGTATTTTATAAAAGTCCGTTTTACTAAATAAAAATCAGCTTATTTATTTGTTTACTCAATCATTAAAAACAAAGCCTCTCGGGCTTATGATCAAGTTTGCCACATTAAACGCTTTCACCTTTCTCTACAATCTTTTGTGATAAAGATTCTTTTATTGACCTGCGCCTGCGCCACAACTGCCCTTTATGATAAACAGGTACTTCACTTCCCAATAATTTTCCCCATGGTTTTAAACCTTCTACCCTGGTAAAAATTATTTTCAGAACCGCTATAAATGGAACCGATAAAAACATTCCTGCAACTCCCCAAACTGCACCGCCAAGCAAAACAATTATCAAAGAAACAAGCGCATTGATCTTCACCTGGGATGAAACAATGCGCGGTACCAGGATATTGTTATCAATAAACTGGATAACTGCATAAGCGATAATAATTCCTAACTGGGTTGAATAACCATCTTTGGTAACTGTTGCAATCAAGACAGGAAGAGCAATTGCAATGATGCCGCCAATGTATGGCAACACATTTAATAGCGCGCCAATAACACCAAGCAAAACCGCATATTGAACTCCAAGAATTATTAAAGCGGCTGAATTCAATATCGCAACAATTATAGCTTCCAAAAGCAAACCAACCATATAACTTTGAATAGCATTTTTTGTTTCTTCTAAAACACTACTTACCTGCGTTGAATTTTTTTCTGCAAAAACCTCATACAGAAAATTCAGGATAAGTGTTTTATAAAAGAGCATAAGAAAAATATAAATAGGCAAAAGAACTACCATGCTTAGGGTACCTAAAACGGTGCCCAAAGTCTGTCCTATCAATGGCTTCAGGTTGCTGCCTGCCTCGGAAATCATTTGGCTTTGTTTGGCAATGGATAAAGAATAATTATTTTGCAACCAGAGTTGCAGATTCTGAAAAAGCAGGGAAAACTTCGCTTCCAATAGCGTCATATTCTCAGAAAATTACACAATTTGTGAAGAAATAAAATAAAGTGTTCCGGCAACAAAAAGAATGGCAAGCAATAAAGAAATGGATATAGCTACAATTCTGTTGATTTTTTTCTTCAAAAGAATATTTACAAAAGGATTTAATAGAATCGCGATCATCAATGCAAATGCCAGCGGAACAAGAATACTTCTCAATTCAAAAAGCATAAACACAAAAAGCATTATGCCAAAAAGAGTAACTGTTGACCTGAAAAAGAAGGGATATTTTTTTTGCATAAATAATGAATGTACTTTGATAAAAAAAAGAACGAGAAATGAAAGGCTTGCATTTATTCTTATAAAATATTTTAGTAAAATAAAACAAACAGAAGCACACAAAAAATTTTATCTGTTTCATAAAAAAAACCTCACAGGTTTTAAATCCGTGAGGCTTGTGAAACCGGAATTCGGTTATTTGTTCTTTTACTGTACTTAATTTGTATCGGCCATTTTATTATCCTCTACCCTTCCGCCACAAATAAATCTTTTTGCATAATAATGATCATCGAGGCTGCTTATCGTGACTCCATGCGTCGACGCATGCAGGAAATAATCATTCTCCAGGTAAATTCCTACATGCGAAACGCCGCCATGTGTATTGAAAAAAACGAGGTCGCCTTCCTGCAATTGATCTTTGTCAATATGATCGGTGGCATCGTATTGCTGGCGGGCGGTTCTTGGAAGATTAAATCCATAAACAGCAAGTAAAAGAGCGCCTGTCAAAGCACTGCAGTCAATTCCTCTTTTAGTAGTGCCACCGAGTTTATAGCGGGTTCCAAACCAATTGTCAATGAAACCGAGTAACGAAATATTTTTTAAAGACTCCACATCTACATTCATCATCATCGCATATTTGAATTGCAGTGTAGAAAGATTTTCAATTAAAGAGTGAGCAACTTCTGCCACCGCATTTACTTTTGTCACAACCGGCGCTTCAATATTTTTTATACTTTTTGTACCACCACTTTCTGTAGTTCTTAAAATTCCTTCAGGAGTAAAAGAAATGCCATCAATTAAAGAAGGGGAATTGCTTTCGCTGTTGGTAATACTTATTTTATTGACACTGGTTTGTGCATTTGCAAATTGAACGGTGCATGCAAATATGATCGCGAGACAGGTAACTGCAGGTTTATTCATTCTTATCGGGTTATTTTTCGTTTAATTAAAAAAGAAGCAATGTGGCAGATAAAGAAGACGACCGGCATCTCCTTTATTCTTTTTTAACACAGGCTTAGCTTTAAAGAAACGTTGAGTTTTAATTTTTATTTTCTCAAGTCGGACGAAGATAAGTTTCACATAGTAAAAAAGCAAAAAAAAATCTACACAAAATCTTAAAAAATATTTTTGCCCCTTCTGTGAATAAATTGACAATATGCAGCCTTGGTTTTTCACGATATTTGCATTTGAAGTTTGAGAAGTTTTTCTCGCGTCTTTTATCTTGTAT